>JACXUX010000166.1 GCA_014763725.1 Rhodobacterales bacterium | reverse complement strand
CTTGCGGGCGGGGCGGGCTTGCGGCAAGCACGGCAGGCGGTTTTGCCAAGGAGAGCACCATGACCACCCCCATCACCCGCATCGAATGCGGCCCCCGCATGAGCCAGGCCGTCGTCCACAACGGCCTGATCTGGCTGGCAGGCCAGGTCGGCACCCCCGGCACCGGCGTGGCCGAACAGACAGCCGAGGTGCTGGCCCAGATCGACCGGCTGCTGGCCGCCGCGGGCAGCGACAAGACCCGCATCCTGTCGGCGCAGATCTGGCTGGCCGACATGGCCGATTTCCCGGCGATGAACGCGGTCTGGGATGCCTGGGTGCCCCAGGGCCACTGCCCCGCCCGCGCCACCGGCGAATCGAAGCTGGCCGCCCCGGGCTATCTGGTCGAGATCATCGTGACGGCGGCGGTGGCCTGAGGCCCCGGCGTTGCTCGCGGGGGGGGGTCATCCCCCCGCACCCCACCGTGGTCAGCGGGGGGTTTCACACCCCCCGCACCCCCCGTGGGATATTTGGCCGGGAAGCAGGGGGCGGCAGATCCGGACCCCGGGCGGCCAGGGGCGCGGCCAGGGGAGCGGTCAGGCGCGCAGGTAGTCGACCAGCTGGCGGGTCGAGCCGTCCTTGGCCGAGGCATCGGCGCCCTCGAGCATGGGGGCCAGAGCGAGCGCCAGTTCCTTGCCCAGTTCCACGCCCCATTGGTCGAAGCTGTTGAGGCCGAGGATCACGCCCTCGACAAAGACCCGGTGTTCGTAGAGCGCGACGATCCGGCCCAGGGTGAAGGGATCGAGCCGGGCATAGGCCAGCGTCGTCGAGGGCCGGTTGCCCGGAAAGACGCGATGGCGGGCCTGGGTTTCCAGATCCTCGCCCGTCAGGCCGCGGGCGGACATCAGGGCACGCGCGGCCTCGAGGCTGCGGCCGCGCAACAGCGCCTCGGACTGGGCCAGGCAGTTGGCCACCAGCAGGCGGTGGTGGTGGGCCAGGTCGGGTTCGTGCCCCTGTTTCGCCAGCAGGAATTCGCAGGGGACCACCCGCGTGCCCTGGTGGATCAGCTGATAGAAGGCATGCTGGCCATTGGTGCCGGGTTCGCCCCAGACCACCGGGCCGGAATGATGGGCCAGGTCGCAGCCGTCCATCGCCACGCGCTTGCCGTTCGATTCCATTTCCAGCTGCTGCAGATAGGCGGGCAGGCGCGCCAGCCGCTGGTCATAGGGCAGCACCGCGCGGGTGGCATGGCCGCAGATCTGGTTGTGCCAGATCCCCACCAGCGCCAGCAGCACGGGCAGGTTCCGCGCCAGCGGCGCGCTGCGGAAATGCGCGTCCATCGCCGCGCCCCCGGCCAGGAAGCGGCCGAAATCGGCCGCGCCGATCGCGATCATCAGCGACAGGCCGATCGGGCCCCAGACCGAATAGCGCCCGCCCACCCAGTCCTCGAACCCGAAGACGCGGTCGGGCGGGATGCCCCAGGCCGCGGTGCGGTCGAGCGCGGTGGACACCGCCGCCATCTGCGCCGCCGGATCGGCCACGGCCGCGGCCATCCAGCGCCGGGCGGTTTCGGCATTGGTCATCGTCTCGATGGTGGTGAAGGTCTTGGACGCGATCACCAGCAGCGTCGTCGCCGGGTTCAGCGGGCGAAGCACGTCGTGCACATGCGCGCCGTCGATGTTCGACACGAAATGGCAGCGCGGCCCGTCGGCAAAGGGCGCCAGCGCCAGCGTCGCCATGGCCGGGCCCAGGTCGGACCCGCCGATGCCGATATTGACCACATCGGTGATGGGCCCGCCCGCACCCGCGAAGACGCCTGCGCGCACATCCTCGGCAAAGGCGGCGGCGCGGGCCTGGGTGTCGCGCACGGCCGGCATCACGTCCTGGCCGTCGACCAGCACCCGGCCGTCCAGATTGCGCAGCGCGGTGTGCAGGACGGCGCGCCCCTCGGTCCGGTTGATGCGTTGGCCTGCGAACATCGCCTCGCGCCGGCCTTCGACATCGGCCGCGCGCGCCAGCGTCAGCAGCAGGTCCAGCCCCCGGTCGCAGAGATTGGTCTTGGAGTAGTCGAACAGCAGGTCGTCGAGCCGCGCCGAGAACCGCGGCGCGCGGTCGGGGTCGGCCGCGAACAGGTCGAGGATCGCGCGATCCTGCACCTGCGCGTGGTGGTCGGCCAGCGCCTGCCAATGACGTTCCATCACATTCACTCCGCCCAATGCACCGTTGCGGTCGCCAGCACCGCCTTGACCGGCGCGTCCTGCGGCGTCAAGTGCGCCGCGCGGTCCAGCGCCGCGCGCTTGGCCGCGCCCGTGATCAGGATGTGGATCGCCATCGCGCCGGCCAGCACCGGGGCGGTCAGCGTCACCCGCGGCTCGCCCGCCGCCGCCGCGCGCAGCGCCATCAGCGGCGGCGCATCGGGTGCCAGCGCGGCCGCCAGATGGTCGGCGCCGGGGAAGAGGCTGGCGGTATGCATGTCCTCGCCCATGCCCAGCAGCAGGACCGAGATCGGCAGATGCGGCAGCAGCCCCGCGGTCAGGTCGGGCAGCGCATCTTCGGGCACCGCGGCAGGGGAATGAAGCGGCACCAGCTGCGCCGCCGCGGCCCGCCCGCGCAGCAGCCGCGCCCGCAGGAGGCGCGTGTTCGACCGGGGATGATCCTCGGGCACCCAGCGTTCGTCGTTCAGAAAGACCGCGACGCGCGCCCAATCCAGATCGACGCCCGACAGCGTGTCGAAGACCGGCCCCGGCGTGGTGCCCCCCGGCACGCAGAGGCTGGCGCGCCCCTCGCGCCGCAGGAAATCGGCCAGTTCGCTGGCGATCCGGTCGGCAAGGGCCAGCATCATCAGGTCGCGGTCGGGATATTCGATCAGGGTCATTCGCGGATCTCGCGCCAGCGCCGGCCGTCGCGATGCATCAGCATCAGCGCATCCTCGGGGCCCGAGGTGCCGGGGTCATAGGGCTGGGGGCGGTCGCCGCGATCCTCCCACCCCTGGATGATCGGATCGGTCCAGGCCCAGGCGGCCTCGACCTCATCCCCGCGCATGAACAGCGTCTGGTTGCCGCGGATCACGTCCATGATCAGCCGTTCATAGGCATCGGCGATCTCGGCCTCGGCCCCCAGGGCCTTGGCAAAGGACATGTCCAGCGGCACCTGGGTCAGGCGCATGCCGCCGGGGCCGGGTTCCTTGATCATCACCATCAGGTTGATGCCCTCGTTCGGCTGCAGGCGGATGACCAGCACATTCTCGCGCCAGCCCTGGACATCGTCAAAGATCGAATGCGGCGGTTCCTTGAAGGTGATCGCGATCTCGCTGGCGCGGGCGCGCAGCCGCTTGCCGGTGCGCAGGTAGAAGGGCGTGCCCTTCCAGCGCCAGTTCGACACATGCACCTTCAGCGCGACATAGCTTTCGCTGCGGCTGGCGGGGTTTTCCACATCGGCCAGATAGCCGGGCTGGCCCGCGCCCGCCAGATACTGGCCGCGCACGATGTCGGCCGGGTCGACGGGGTCCAGCGCGCGGATCACCTTGAGCTTTTCGTCGCGCACGGCGGCGGGGTCAAAGTGATAGGGCGGCTCCATCGCGATCAGGCAGAGCAGCTGCATCATGTGGTTCTGCACCATGTCGCGCATCGCGCCCGACTTGTCGTAATAGCCGCCGCGGCCGCCCACGCCCACGGTTTCGGCCACCGTGATCTGGACATGGTCGACATGCTGGGCGTTCCAGAGCGGCTCGAACAGCATGTTGGCAAAGCGCACGGCCATCAGGTTCTGGACCGTTTCCTTGCCCAGGTAATGGTCGATCCGGTAGATCTGGCGCTCGTCGAAATGCGCGGCCAGCGTGGCGTTCAGCGCCCGCGCGCTGGCCAGATCGCGGCCGAAGGGCTTTTCCACCACGATCCGGCTGTCGGTGTCCGCGATGCCGTTGCGGTGCAGCCGTTCGGCCAGATCGCCGAAGAGCCCGGGCGCGACCGAGAAGTAGAAGGCCCGCACCACGCCCGGCCGCATCAGCGCCCCCAGCGCCGCCCAGCCGGCGGTGCCGCGGGCGTCGATGGCCACATAGTCCAGGCGGGACAGGAAGGCCTCGACCGTCTCGGCCTGGCGCTGGGCGGGGTCGACGAAGTCCTCGATCGCGGCGCGGGTCTGGGCGCGGAAGGCGGCGGCGTCCATCTCGGTCCGGGCGGCGCCGATGACGCGGCTTTCCGGCGTCATCTGGCCCGCCCGAAACCGGCGGAACAGACCAGGCAGGATTTTGCGCCGGGCCAGATCGCCCGTCGCGCCGAAGATGACAAGGTCGAAGGTTTCCACCGGAATCACGCGCGAAACCATTGCCTTCCCCGTTGCTGGCCGATGCGAAGTGCCGGAACCCGGCAGTTGGCGCCGATGGATGTTAGCGCTAACGCAGCCCTTTTACCTTCGAGCCGCCCGAAAGTCTAGCACCCCGCCCCCGGCGTTCAAACCGGTTTGGGCACGGAGGCGCTGCAATGCAGCATCCGTTACCGCGGCGCCACGGTCAGCCGGACGCCGTGGCGCGCGCGCACGGTCAGATGCGCCTCGGGCACCGGATCGGCGCCGGGAATGCGCGCAAAGCGCCAGGCGCGCAGCAGATGCGCCAGGATCAGTACGCCCTCGGCCATGGCAAAGGCCGCCCCCGTGCAGACCCGGGGCCCCGCGCTGAAGGGGATATAGGCACAGCGCGCACTTTCGCGCCCCGCCTCGGTCGACCAGCGGCCGGGGTCGAAATCGTCGGGCGCGGCCCACAGCCGTTCGTGCCGGTGCAGGTGCCAGGGGCTGAGCACGATCTGCGCCCCCGGCCGCACGGGGCGGCCGCGCAGCGTCTCGGGGCAGAGATTCTCGCGCACCATCATCGGCACGGGGGGGTAGAGCCGCAGCGTCTCGCGGAAGATGTCGCGGATCACCCGCATCCGCCCCAGCGCGGCCAGATCGGGGGTGTCGCCCAGGGTCGCGGCCTCGGCCGCGGCGCGGTCCTGCCAGTCGGGGTTCGCCGCCAGCAGCCACAGCGCCCAGGCCAGGGCCGAGGCGCTGGTCTCATGCCCCGCCAGAAAGAAGATCGCCACCTGGTCGACCATCTCGGCCGTGGCGAAACGCTCGCCCGTCACCGGATCGGCCGTGGTCATGATCTTGGTGGCCAGATCGTCGGGCGCCGTGCCCGCGGCGATCTCGGCCGCACGGGCCTCGGTCATCTGCACGATCAGCGCGCGGATATGTGCGGCCGTCGCCCGCGTCTGCCGCCCGTGCAGCCGCGGCACCCAGCGCGGCAGCGGCACCAGCGCCGCCAGGTTCAGGATCGGCTGCGTCCGCTGATGCGCGCGAAAGGCGTGAAAGACCCGGCTGGCGGCGTCATCCTCGATCGGCACCGAAAACAGCGTGCGAAAGATCACGTCGGCGGCGGCATGGCTCATCGCGGCCTCGGCCTCGACCTCGCCCGGGGCCAGCCGCGCCACCGCCGCCGCGGCCGCCTCCCACATCGCGGGCAGAACCTCGCGCAGCCGCCCGCCCTCGAAGGCGGGGTCGATGATCCGCCGCTGGCGTTCCCATTCCGCGCCATTGGTGACAAAGACCGACCGGCCCAGCAGCGGCTCCAGCCCCGCGCGGATACGGTCCGACTTGGGGAAATCCGCGGGCCGCGCCTTCAGCACCAGATCGACCAGCGCAGGGTCGTTGCACAGATAGCTGCGAAAGAACGGCGTGCGGAATTCGGCCATCCACGCCCGATACAGTCGCGCCGGCTGCGCCGACAGGATGTCGGCCCGGAACAGCCGCAGATAGCGCCACAGCGACACCCGGTCGGCCCGCGGCTGCGGTTTCGGCGGTCTCATGGCGCAAGGCTCCGATAGCCCGACACCGGCGTCTCGATCCGGCTCTTCGACGGCGCCCGCCCGGCATAGCGGTCGGCCAGCGTCAGGGGCCCCGCCGTGATGCGGAAATAGTCATAGTCCCCCGGCCGGTCAAAGGCGCAAAGATACTGGAAATGCAGCCGAAAGAACCGCCAGCGCAGCGCGTGCCAACGCTCGGGGCTCAGCGTCTGCGTGAAGGCCGCCGAAATCACCAGCGGCCAGCGCTTGTCCGGCGGCGCCACCCCCGTGACCGCCACCGGATCGCACAGCGCAAAGGCACAGCCATCGCCCGGCGCCGTGACATCGACCCAGGTCAGCTCGTCCCGCGCGGCCAGGAACCGCAGATCGCCCCGCAGCCGCCCCGCACGGGGCAGGAAGCTGACCATCGGCACCACCTGCCCCAGCGTCAGCAAGGCCAGCGCCGGCCGCCGGTCCGGCAGCCCGGCCCGGATCAGATCGGCCAGCACCGACACCGCCAGATGCGCGCCCGAGGAATGGCCGACCACCAGCACCTCGTCATAGTCCTGCGTCAGCGCCATGGCGATCGCGGCCCGGAACTCGGCCATCCGCGCCTCCAGCGCGGGCGGATTGGCCCCGCCATACCGCGCCGAAAAGCCGTAGTCATGCATCAGGTAATAGGCGAACAGCCGGTGATCCCAGCGCCGGAACAGCCGCAGCACCGCCCAGGCCAGCGCCAGCCCCGGCCCCACCC
>JACXUX010000165.1 GCA_014763725.1 Rhodobacterales bacterium | reverse complement strand
GTGCAGGCGCGCGCAAGTACGCCGGCGAGGCCTTCATCAAGCACCTGATCCAGGCGGCCGTCGAGTCCTTCCCGCACATCCCACTGGTGATGCACCAGGACCACGGCCAGAATCCCGACGTCTGCCAGGGCGCCATCAAACTGGGCTTCAGCTCGGTGATGATGGACGGCAGCCTGGAGGCCGACGGCAAGACCATTGCCAGCTACGACTACAACGTGGACGTGACCCGCAAGGTCGTCGACATGGCCCACCAACTGGGCGTGACGGTCGAAGGCGAACTCGGCTGCCTGGGTTCGCTCGAGACCATGAAGGGCGACAAGGAAGACGGCCACGGCACCGACGCCACCATGACGCGCGACCAGCTGTTGACCGACCCTGAGCAGGCCGCCGACTTCGTCAAGCGCACCCAGCTCGACGCGCTGGCCATCGCCATCGGCACCAGCCACGGCGCCTACAAGTTCACGCGCAAGCCCACCGGCGACATCCTGGCGATCGACCGCATCAAGCAGATCCACCAGCGCATTCCCAACACCCACCTGGTGATGCACGGCTCGTCCAGCGTGCCGCAGGACCTGCTGGCCGAGATCCGCAAGTACGGCGGCAACATGAAGGAAACCTACGGCGTGCCGGTCGAGGAAATCCAGAAGGCCATCCAGTTCGGCGTGCGCAAGGTCAATATCGACACCGACATTCGCCTGGCCATGACGGCTGCCGTGCGCAAGTTCCTGGCCGAGAACCCCGAGAAGTTCGACGCCCGCGAATGGCTCAAGCCCGCGCGCGAAGCCGCCAAGAGCATTTGCAAGCAGCGTTATATCGAATTCGGCTGCGAAGGCCAGGCGCCCATCACGCCCCCTCCATCACATGCAGCGCGGCCGGGTCAAAGCTCAGCCCCACCTCGGCCCCCGGCTCGGGCAGGGGCTGGCCTGCGGGCACCAGCACCGTCAGCTCGGCCCCCGCCGCCTGCACCGCCACGCGCGTGCCCGCGCCCAGATAGCGGTGCGACACCACGCGCCCGGCCAGCGCCGCCCCCGCGGGGGCCACCAGCCGCAGCGCCTCGGGCCGCAGGCTGGCCCAGGCCGCAGGCCCGCCCAGGGCCCGCGTCACGCCCGGATCCAGCACGTTCGACGACCCCACGAAATCGGCGACAAAGCGGGTGGCGGGCCGGGCATAGACCTCGGCCGGGGGGCCCACCTGCGCCACACGTCCTGCGCTGAACACCGCCACCGTGTCGGCCATGCTCAGCGCCTCGCCCTGGTCATGGGTGACGAAGACAAAGGTGATGCCCAGCCGCCGTTGCAGCGCCTTCAGCTCGTCCTGCATCGCCTCGCGCAGCTTCAGGTCCAGCGCGCCAAGGGGCTCGTCCAGCAGCAGCACGCGCGGCTCGTTCACCAGCGCGCGCGCCAGCGCCACGCGCTGGCGCTGGCCGCCCGACAGCTGCGCCGGGCGGCGGTCGCCCATCCCCTCCAGCTTGACCAGCGCCAGCATCGCCTCGGCCCGGTCGGCCCGGGTCCGCCGGTCCACGCCCCGCACCATCAGCCCGTAGGCCACGTTGTCGCGCACGCTCAGATGCGGAAACAGCGCGTAATCCTGGAACACGGTGTTCACATGGCGCCGGTTGGGCGGAACGGCCTCGGAGTCCTCGCCGAAGATGCGGATCGCGCCCGCGTCGGGCCGCTCGAAGCCCGCGATCAGCCGCAGGCAGGTCGTCTTGCCCGACCCCGAAGGCCCCAGCATGGCAAAGAACGACCCGGCGGCCACGGTCAGGTCGACCCCGTCCACCGCACGGACGGCGCCGAAGCGGCGGGTGACGTTGACGAATTCCACGGCGGGGGTCATGGCGCTCCGGTCGGGGCTGTGCGGGATCGGGGCCGCGGCGAGGACCGCCGCGGCCGGTTCGGTGCGGAACGGGCCGGCCGGCTCAGCGGCCGCCGATCACGCCGATATAGTCGCTGACCCAGCGGTAATAGGGCACGCAGGCCCCCTGGCCCTGGCTGCAGTTCGAAACCGGCGTCGTCCAGAACCGGATCTTGTCGAAATCGCCCAGGCCGTTGGTCGCGCAGCCCTCGGCTGTCTGCATCCCGCGCCCGTCGGTGCAGGCGGCGGGCACTGCCGGGACCGCGCCGAACCAGACCGACAGGTCCGACTGCAGGTTCGAGGCCAGCGAATGTTCCATCCACAGATAGGCGCAGTTCGGATGTTCGGCATCGACATGCAGCATCGAGGTATCGGCCCAGCCGGTCGCGCCCTCTTGCGGGATGGTGCTGGCCACGGGCTGGCCTTCGGATTTCAGCAGGTTCACCTGGAACGGCCACGAGCCCGAGGCCACGACCCCCTCGTTCTTGAAGTCGTCCATCTGGATGAAGGCGTCGTGCCAGTAGCGGCTGACCAGCTCGCGCTGGCCGCGCAGCAGGTCCAGCGCGGCCTTGTATTGGTCCTCGTTCAGCTCATAGGGGCTGGTGATGCCCAGTTCGGGGCGGTGGAACATCAGATACTGCGCGGCATCGGCGATGTGGATCGGCCCGTCATAGGCCTGGACGCGGCCCTTGTTGGACTGGCCGTCGGGCAGCGTCATTTCCTGAAACACCACGTTCCAGCTGGTCGGCGGCTCCTTGAAGACCTCGGTGTTGTACATCAGCACGTTCGGCCCCCACATGTAGGGCACGCCGTAGTGCACGCCGCCCACCGTGTGCCAGGGCGCGTCCTTCAGCCGGTCGTCGACGCTGTTCCAGGACGGGATCAGGTCGATGTTGATGGGCTGGACCCGCTTGCCCGCGATCAGCCGCAGGCTGGCATCGCCCGAGGCGGTGACCAGGTCGAAGCCGCCCTCGTTCATCAGCGCGACCATCTCGTCGCTGGTGTTGGCGGTCTTGACGTTCACCTTGCAGCCGGTGGCGGCCTCGAAGCCGGTGACCCAGTCGAATTCCTTCATCGTCTCGCCGCGCTCGATATAGCCGGCCCAGGCGACGATGTTCACCTCGCCCTCGCCCGGGCCGATGGCGGTGATCTGGGCGGCGGCCGGAAGGCCCGCCACGGCCGCGGCCAGCGCCGCAGTGCCGCAAATCCGAAGGCTGGTCATGGCATTCTCCCTGTTGCGGGGGCCATCTGTCGCGGCCCGCTGCACGACAGGATGATCCGCCCTTCCGCCCTTCGCAATGGCAAAAGGCAGAAGGGCGTTATCGGAAAAACCGATGGCTCAGCCCCCCTCGGCCACGGCCTCGGCCACCAGACGGCTGACCTCGGGCAGGGGATGGCCGGTCAGCGTCTTGTGCAGTTCGGCCACCACCAGGGCGCGGACGGTGTCGTCCAGCTCGTCGCGCAGCGCGCCCAGCACCTGGGGCGAGGCGACCAGCACCAGCCGGTCGAATCGCCCGGCCCGGGCCGCCTGCGTCAGCCGCTCGGCCAGGTCGCGCGCCAGCCGTTCGCCGGCCATCCGGCCATAGTCGGGCGGCTCGACCGTTTCGGCCTGCATGTGATCGGCCAGCCGGCGCGACCGGTCCTCGGCCGCCAGCAGCTCTTCGGAGGTTTCGCGCAGCACCGGCGTCAGCACCGGGTGCCGCGTGTCGCCCGTGTTCTGCAGAATCATCGCCATGGCGCTGTCGGCCACCACGACCCAGGTGCCCGTCCGAAGTCCCGTCATCGCTTCTCTCCCTTTCGTCCGAGGCGGACAGCCTGCCCCGAACCGGGGGCCCGCGCCTTGCGCCTGATCAAGGAGGCCGCCCGGCATCCCGGACGGCCCCCGTCAGTCTGGCACGGATCGGAACCGGCCGTCACATGCGGGCGGCGACGGCCTCCCAGTTGACCAGCTTGTCCAGGAAGTTGGTCAGATAGGCCGGCCGGCGGTTGCGGAAGTCGATGTAGTAGCTGTGTTCCCACACGTCGCAGCCCAGCAGAGCGGTCTGGCCGAAGCACAGCGGGTTCACGCCGTTCTCGGTCTTGGTCACCTTCAGCGCGCCGTCGGCGTCGCGCACCAGCCAGCACCAGCCCGAACCGAACTGGCCCGCGCCCGCGGCGGCGAAATCGTCCTTGAACTTCTGCACGCTGCCAAAGGACTCGACCAGGGCCTTTTCCAGCTCGCCCGGCATCTTCTTGTCCTCGCCCGGGCCCATGATGTCCCAGAACAGGTTGTGGTTCCAGTGCTGGCTGACGTTGTTGAAGATGCCGTTCTGCGCCACGGCACCGGCCTGATAGGTGCCGCGCACCACATCCTCAAGCGACTTGCCGTCCCATTCGGTGCCGGCGACCAGCTTGTTGCCGTTGTCGACATAGGCCTTGTGGTGCAGGTCGTGGTGGTATTCCAGCGTCTCTTTCGACATGCCGAGCGACGCCAGCGCGTCATGGGCATAGGGCAGGTCGGGCAGGGTAAAGGCCATGGGGATTCTCCTTGAACGGGGTTCCGGTCAGGTCGGAATAAGAGCGCCGCGCGCCCCAAGGTCAAGCCCGCGCGGGCCGCGCGGGCCGGAAAGGGCGGGCGCGGGGCTCAGCGCAGTTCCGACCCAGGCTGCGCGGCGTGGATCAGCAGGTCCATCACATAGCGCGCGACCGACCGGAAGGCGACCAGGCGGAACCCGTCGTCCTGGCGCCAGAGCGCACAGGCCACCTGCGCCAGGCGCGTGCGGCGCATCTCATCCGGCCCCAGCGCCTCCAGATCGGCGGGGGTCAGCTTGGCCAGCACCTGATCGGCGCGCGCGCCCTCGATCGCAAAAACCGCGCGGGCGTCCGAGACATCGGCCGCCAGATGCGGCACCGCCCCCAGCGCCGCCGCCAGCGTGGCCAGCGTCGCGGGCACCTGGGCATGCGGCAGGATCAGCAGGAATTCATCCGGCCCCATCCAGGCCACGGCCCGGTCGCCCGCCCGGGCGATCCGGCGCAGGCCCGGAACGGGCAGCCCGCCAGCCGCGGCCAGCGCGGCGGCCAGTTCGGGCCGGTCGGGGGCCGCGCGCAGGGTGATCATGCCCAGGGGCCCGATCTCGCGGATGCGGGCAAAGCCGTCAAAGGTCTCGTGGCCCAGCGGGGTGACGGGGTCAGGCATCCAGGCGGTCTCCTTCCGGGTCATAGAAGACGGGGCTGACGATGCGGGCCTGCAGATCGGGCTTGCCGGGGATGGCAAAGGCCACCACCTCGCCCATCCGGCGGGCGCCGTGGCGGATCAGCCCCATCGCGATGCCCCGGTTCAGCGTGGGCGAATGGTAGGTCGAGGTCACGCGCCCCTGCACGTTGCGCTGGCCATTGGGGTTCACGCCCTTGTCGGGGACATGGGCGCCATCGGGGATGACCGATCCGTCCAGCGTCTCGAACCCCACCAGCGTCCAGCGGTCGGGGCTGGCCAGATGGGCGCGTTCCTGCCCGCGCTTGCCCAGGAAATCGGCCTTCTTCTTCGACACCGCCCAGCCCAGGCCCAGGTCCTGCGGGATGACCGTGCCGTCGGTTTCGTCGCCGATCATGATGTAGCCCTTTTCGGCGCGCATGACATGCAGCGCCTCGGTCCCGTAGGGCATGACGCCCAGATCGGCCCCGGCCGCGAGACAGGCGGACCAGAAGGCCATCCCCTGCCCCGCGGGCACGGCGATTTCATAGGACAGCTCGCCCGAGAAGCTGATGCGATAGGCCCGCACGTCGAACCCGCCCAGCCGCCCCTGGACCCAGCCCATGTGCGGCAGCGCCTGTTTCGACACGTCCAGCCCGCCCAGCCGGTCCAGCAGCGCCCGCGCCCGCGGCCCCACCACCGCCACCTGGGCATATTGTTCGGTCAGATTGGCGGCATGAACCTGCCAGTCCCACCATTCGCACTGCAGCCAGTCCTCGATCCAGGCATGGATGCGGTCGGCCCCGCCGCTGGTGGTGTGGCAAAGCCAGGTCTGGTCATCCAGCCGCGCCACCACGCCGTCGTCGATCAGGAACCCCTGTTCGTTGCACATCAGCCCATAGCGGCAGCGGCCCACGGGCAGGGTGGACATCACCCCGGTATAGAGCATGTCGAGCAGCCGCCCCGCATCGGGGCCGCGCACCAGGAGCTTGCCCAGGGTCGAGGCGTCCAGCAGCCCGACCGCGGACCGGGTGTTGCGCACCTCGCGCGCGACGGCCTCGGCATGGCTTTCGCCCGCGCGGGGATAGCAGTAGGGCCGCCGCCACAGGCCCACGGGTTCGAACCAGGCACCCTGCGCGGCGTGCCAGGCGTGCATCGGCGTGCGCCGCAGGGGCTGAAAGATCTCGCCCCGCGCCTCGCCCGCCAGCGCGCCCAGCGTCACCGGCGTATAGGGCGGGCGGAAGGTGGTCGTGCCCACCTGCGGAATGGGTGCCGACAGCGCCCCGGCCAGCACCGCCAGCCCGTTGATGTTGGACAGCTTGCCCTGGTCGGTCGCCATGCCCAGCGTGGTGTAGCGCTTGGTATGCTCGACGCTTTCATAGCCCTCGCGCGCGGCCAGCTCGACATCGGACACCTTGACGTCGTTCTGATAGTCCAGCCACATCTTGGCGCGCCTGGCCGCGCCCGCGCCCTGGGGTAGCACCCAGAGCGGCGGGACCGCCGGGTTGCCCGCGGCATGGGCCGCGCGGT
>JACXUX010000486.1 GCA_014763725.1 Rhodobacterales bacterium | reverse complement strand
CCATCGGGAACAGCCAGCATGACAGCCATACCCGCATCACCTGCGCCCAAGCAGCTTCCCACCGACATAGGCGCATTGAAAAGAGGTAAGGCGGCGTGAAGGGGCGGGTGGTGATCCTGGACCGCATCGGCGGGCGCGAGGCCGCGGCGCTGATGGTCGACGGCCGGCTTGAGGATCTGGTGATCGACCCGCCGGGCGCGGGCCCCTTTCCGGGCGCGATCTGCCGCGCCGTGGCCGACCGGCCGGTCAAGGGCCAGGGCGGGATCTTCGTCCGCCTGCCGGGCGGGCAGTCGGGCTTCCTGCGCCAGACCGCGGGCATCGCACCGGGCCAGCGGCTGCTGGTGCAGGTCAGCGGCCCGGCCGAGCCGGGCAAGGCGCTGCCGGTCACCACGCGCCTGCTGTTCCGGTCGCGCTGGGCGATCCTGACGCCCGGGGCGCCGGGGCTGAACATCAGCCGCCGCCTGCGCGACGAGGGCCTGCGCGCCGAACTGGCCGACCTGGGCGCCCGCGCCATGGTCGGCGCCGCGCCCGACCTGGGGCTGATCCTGCGGTCGGCCTGCGAAACCGCCGAGGATGAGGAGATCGCGGGCGACATCGCCGATCTGCGCGCGGTGGCCGAACCGATCCTGGCCGATCTGGACGGCGGGCCGGAACTTCTGCTGGACGGCCCCACCGCGCATGAAACCGCCTGGCGCGACTGGGCCGACCCGCCCCCCGACGCGGTGGAAGAGGGTGGCTTCGACGCCCACGGCGTGCCCGATGCGATCGCGGCGCTGCTGTCGGCGCGGGTCGATCTGGCAGGCGGCGGGCACATGATGGTGGAACCCACCCGCGCGCTGGTCGCCGTGGATGTGAACACCGGCCCCGACACCGGCCCCGGCGCCGCGCTGAAGGCCAGCGTCGCCGCCGCGCGCGAACTGCCCCGCCAGCTGCGCCTGCGCGGTCTGGGCGGCCAAGTGGTGGTCGACTTTGCCCCCGTGTCCAAGAAGGACCGCCACATCCTGGACCAGGTGCTCAAGGCCGCCTTCCGCGGCGAGGCCGCCGAAACCACCCTGGCCGGCTGGACGCCGCTGGGCCTGTACGAACTGGCGCGCCGCCGCGACAGCCTGCCCTTGGTCGAGGCGCTGGGCCCCGACACCCCCTGATC
>JACXUX010000485.1 GCA_014763725.1 Rhodobacterales bacterium | reverse complement strand
CGATTCGTCCGACAGGCGGGCGAATTTCTCGAAGATCAGCGCCTGCGCCCGTTCGGGAATGCCCGCGCCGTTGTCGATCACGTCCAGCGTGACCCGCCCCGCGCGCTGGCGCACCACGATGCGCAACTCGGGCGCCTCGGCCGCGCAATACTTGCGCGCGTTGGACACCAGGTTGATCAGCACCTGCGTCAGCCGGTCGGCATCGGTCAGCACGAACAGGTTTTCTGCCGGCAGGTCGCGGTGGATCGTGAACTGCCGTTCGGGGCGCACATGCCCGGCCGAGACCAGCGCGCGGTCGATCAGCTCGCGCAGGTTGACCAGCCGCAGGTTCAGCTGCACCTGGCCATGTTCCAGCACCGACAGGTCCAGAAGGTCATCCAGCAGCCGCGTCAGGCGGATCGCCTCGTCATGGATGATGCGGGCATAGTTCGCGGCCATCTCGGGGGGCAGGTCGCCCTCCATCAGGATTTCGGAAAAGGCCCGGATCGAGGTCATGGGCGTGCGCAGCTCATGGCTGATCTGCGACAGGAAGGCGTCCTTCTGCACGCTCAGCTGGGTCAGCTTTTCATTGGCCTCGCGCAGCTGGCGGGCGGTGCGGGTCAGTTCGTCCTGCTGCGCCTCGAGCCGGGCGGAATATTCCATCACCTGGGCGGTTTCGTTGGCCACCGCCATCAGATCCTCGACCGAGACCGAGGCCCCCCCCGCCGCCCGCGTGATCATCGCATGCGCCGCCGCCGCACCCACGGCGCCGGCCAGCCGCCGTTCCAGCCGGTCGATGAATTCGGGTGCGGGGTCGGGCAGATAGCCCGCCTTGCCCTGGGCCGCGGCCTCGGCCTGAAAGAAGGCCAGCGCCTCTTCACCCAGGATGCGCTGGGCGATGACCAGCAGATCCTCGGTCTCGGCATGGCCGCCCTGCCAGCCGCGCGAGGTGGGTTCGGACTCGAACACGTTGACAAAGGCCGCACCCTGCACCCGTTCGACGGGCGAAGGGAAGGTCAGGATCGAGACCACCGAAAAGACCGCCGCATTCAGCAACAGCGACCAGAAGCTGGCATGCAGCAGCGGGTCCATCCCCTGCACGCCGAACAGCGCCTGCGGCCGCAGTCCGCCCAGGCCCCAGGGCCCGTCCAGCATCACCGCGGCGGGG
>JACXUX010000484.1 GCA_014763725.1 Rhodobacterales bacterium | reverse complement strand
CGGCGCGCAGCGCCAGGATTTCGCGCGCGAGCGCCCCGCCACGGCAGGCTGACAGGATGACCGGAACCCCCGCGCCTTCGCGCACCCTTCTCCTCGCCTGCGGGGCGCTCGCGCGCGAAATCCTGGCGCTGCGCGCCGCGAACGGCTGGGACCACATGGACCTGACCTGCCTGCCCGCCGACCTGCACCTGCGCCCCGACCGCATCCCGGCCGCGGTGGAACAGGCCGTGCTGCAGCACCGCGCCGCCTATGCCCAGATCCTGGTCGTCTATGCCGATTGCGGCACCGGCGGGCTGCTGCAGGCCACCTGCGACCGGCTGGGCGTGCCGATGATCCCGGGGCCGCATTGCTACGCCTTCTTCGACGGGGTCGGGGCCTTCCAGACCCGGCAAGAGGACGAATTCACCGCCTTCTTCCTGACCGACTTCCTGGTGCGCCAGTTCGACGCCTTCGTCTGGCGTCCGATGGGGCTGGACCGCCACCCCCAGCTGCGCGACACCTATTTCGCGCATTACGACCGGCTGATCTATCTGGCCCAGACCGAGGACCCCGCGCTGGACGCCCAGGCGGAACAGGCCGCCGCCCGGCTGGGCCTGGCCTACGAACGCCGCTTCACCGGCTATGGCGATCTGGCGCGGGTGCTGGCGGCTCAGGCGGCCAGCTGACGGATCCGCTCGACCATCGCGCGTACGCCGTTCGACCTTTGCGCCGACAGATGCTGGTCCAGCCCCAGCCGCGCCAGCTCGGCCGCCGCATCGACGCGCCCCACCTGGTCCATCGGCAACCCGGCATAGAGCGCATGCAGCACCGCGATCAGCCCGCGCACGATCATCGCATCGCTGTCGCCGTGAAAGTCGAACCGCGCCTGCGCGCCCTGCCCCGCGATCATGGGCTGGATCCAGACCTGGCTTGCACAGCCCTCGACCCGCGTGGCCGGCACCTTCAGCGCCGGATCCATGGGCGGCATCGCCTTGCCCAGTTCGATGACATGGCGATAGCGGTCCTCCCAGCTGTCGAGAAAGGCGAAAGTGTCGGCGATGTCCTCGAAGGCGGGGCTGGCCATGGCGTCTCTCCTGCGGCTGGCCCATAGGTAGGCGCAGGGCGCGCCAAGGTCCAGCCCCCCGCCACCCGCAAGCCCCCCTTGCACC
>JACXUX010000483.1 GCA_014763725.1 Rhodobacterales bacterium | reverse complement strand
CCCGCATGGGGGGCGGCGACAAGGGGCTGCGGCTGGTCGGCGGGCGGCCGCTGATGGATCATGTGATCGACCGGCTGGCTCCGCAGGTGGGCGCGCTGGCGATCAACGCCAATGGCGATCCGGCGCGGCTGGCGGGCTTTGGCCTGCCGGTTCTGGCCGACAGCCTGCCCGACCGTCCGGGGCCGCTGGCGGGGGTTCTGGCGGGTCTGGACTGGGCCGCCGCGCAGGGCGCCACGGCCATCGTCACCGCAGCCGCCGACACGCCGTTCTTTCCGCGCGATCTGGTGGCGCGGTTGCAGGCGGGGGCGGGGCCCCATGGCCTGTGCCTGGCCGCCAGCCCGGATGACCAGGGGCGCCTGCAACGCCACCCGACCTTTGGCCTGTGGCCCGTGGCGCTGCGCGACGACCTGCGCGCGGCGCTGACGGGCGGGCTGCGCAAGATCGTGCTGTGGACCGATGGCCATGGCGCGGGCACGGCCCGGTTCGACAGCCAGCCCTTCGACCCCTTCTTCAACATCAACACGCCCGAGGACATCGCAGTCGCCGAAACCCTGATGGGCCAGGCATGAGGGTCTATGGCATCACCGGCTGGAAGAACACCGGCAAGACCACGCTGACCGAACGTCTGGTGGCGCAGATGGTGGGTCGCGGCCTGACCGTGTCGACCGTCAAGCACGCCCATCATGAAACCGAGGTCGACCACCCCGGCCGCGACAGTTTCCGCCACCGCCAGGCGGGGGCGGGGCAGGTGATCGTGTCCTCGCCCGTGCGCTGGGCGCTGATGACCGAACTGCGGGACGCGGCCGAACCGCTTCTGGCGGATCTGCTTGCGCGGCTGGACCCCTGCGATCTGGTGCTGGTCGAGGGTTACAAGCAGGCCCCGCACCCCAAGGTCGAGGCCTATCGCGCCGCCACCGGCCGCGGCCTGCTGGCGCCGGCCAATCCCACGATCCGCGCGATCGCCACCGACACCCCGCTGGACCATGCCCTGCCGCAGTTCGACCTGAACGATGTGGCGGGCATCGCCGACTTCATCCTGGCCGAGGTGGGGCTGTGAGATGCCGTCACGTTGAGCAAGTGTTATTTGTTGTCCGACATGGCGCGGTCGGCGTCGGTATGTGTGGCCTATGCCGCCCGCGCCATGTCGGT
>JACXUX010000164.1 GCA_014763725.1 Rhodobacterales bacterium | reverse complement strand
TGGGCGCCGCGGTCTTGTGCGACTTGAACCCCGTGGTCCGGGTCCCGCCATGCGATTTCGATCCCGCGGCCTTGCCGGCGGCAAAGGGGCGGGCGGGCCTCGGCCCGGCCTTCGTGGCCCACGTTGATCGCATACCAGACCGAGGGGCCGAATTCGCCGCGCGGCCGCACGGGCAGGGGGGCGGCGGGCGGCAGGTTGTCGGACAGCTCCTCGGGGGCGGACCGGCCTTCGCGCCACAGCCGGACAAAGCCGGCGGCGGCCGCGGCCGGGCCCACGCGATCCAGGATCGCCTGCACCAGCGTGGCCTCATCCTCGCCCGGTTCGGTCAGCGCGGGATGGGTCAGCAGCCGCGCATCCTCACGCGCCTGAACCTCGTCGGCCGAGGGCGCCTTGCCCCATTCGGCGCGCACCTGCGCGGCCTGCAGGATCCGGTTCGCCTTGCGGAAATCGGCCGGCGGCACGATCAGGACCGAGGTCCCCTTGCGCCCCGCCCGCCCGGTGCGCCCCGACCGGTGCAGCAGCGTTTCGGGATTCGACGGCAGGTCGGCATGGATCACCAGATCCAGCCCCGGCAGGTCGATGCCGCGCGCGGCCACGTCGGTGGCGATGCAGACCTTGGCCCGCCCGTCGCGCAGCGCCTGCAGCGCATGGGTGCGTTCCTGCTGGGACAGTTCGCCCGACAGCGCCACGGCCTGGAAGCCGCGGTTGCCCATGCGGGCGAACAGGTGGTTCACATTCGCCCGCGTCTTGCAGAACACGATGGCGGTCTGCGATTCATAGAACCGCAGCGTGTTGAAGATCGCCCCTTCGCGGTCGCGCGCGGCGACCGAGAAGGCGCGGTATTCGATGTCGGCGTGCTGGCGCGCCTCGCTCTGGACCTCGATGCGCAGCGCGTCCTTCTGGAAGTTCTGCGCCAGTTTCGCGATCTCGGCCGGGACGGTGGCGGAAAACATCAGCGTCTGGCGGTCCTCGGGCGCGGCAGCCAGGATGAATTCCAGATCCTCGGCAAAGCCCAGGTCCAGCATCTCGTCGGCCTCGTCCAGCACCACGGCGCGCAGGCCCGACAGGTCCAGGCTGCCGCGTTCGATATGGTCGCGCAGACGGCCCGGGGTGCCCACGACGATCTGCGCGCCGCGTTCCAGCGCCCGGCGTTCGTTGCGGTAATCCATGCCCCCCACGCAGGAGGCGATGGTGGCCTCGGCCGCGCCGAACAGCCATTCCAGTTCGCGCCGCACCTGCAGCGCCAGTTCCCGCGTGGGCGCGATGGCCAGCGCCAGCGGGCGTTCGGCGAACAGGAAGGTCCCCTCGGCCGGCAGGATGGTGGGCGCGATCGCCAGGCCAAAGGCCACGGTCTTGCCCGACCCGGTCTGCGCCGACACCAGCGCGTCGCGGCCGCGCGTCTCGGGCGCCAGCATCGCCTGCTGCACCGGGGTCAGGGTTTCGTAACCCTTGGCCGAAAGGGCCGCGGCCAAAGCCGCGGGGATCATGTGGTCAGTCATGCTCTCACCAGAACGGGGGCGCCATGGGCCCGTGGGCGGCGCCATGAACCCGTTTCCCGGCGCCTTCCCCTGCGCCGGCCCGGATATGCGGAGCCAAGCGACCCTGTTAGCGCGGATCGCCCGCGCTGACCAGCCCTTGATTGCCGCCGCCGCCGCGTCATCATCGCACAGGCAGACAGGAGGCCCGCATGACCACAGCCCGCACCGTGATGATCGACGCCCCCGGCGGGGCCGAGGCGATGTATCTGGCCGACCGCGAGGTGCCGCCCCCCGGCCCGGGGCAGGTGACCATCCGCCATCACGCCGTGGGGCTGAACTACATCGACATCTATCAGCGCACGGGGCTTTACAACCTGCCCATGCCCCTGACCCTGGGGATGGAGGCCGCCGGCGTCATCGAGGCGGTGGGCGAGGGCGTGACCCATCTGCGCCCGGGCGACCGCGCCGCCTATGCTGCCAACCCGCCGGGCAGCTATACCCAGGCGCGCACCATGCCCGCCGCCCAGGTGGTGGCCCTGCCCGACGGCATCGGCTTTGACCAGGCCGCGGGCATGATGCTCAAGGGCATGACGGTGCAGTATCTGTTCCGCCGCACCGTGCCGCTGACGCGCGGCGACACGGTCCTGTTCCATGCCGCGGCGGGGGGCGTGGGGCTGATCGCCTGCCAGTGGGCCCGGTCCGAGGGGATCACCCTGATCGCCACTGCCGGCACCGATGCCAAGTGCCAGCTGGCGCTGGACCACGGCGCGACCCATGCGATCAACTACCGGACCGAGGATTTCGTCGCCCGCGTGCGCGACCTGACCGGGGGCCGCGGTGTCGATGCGGTGATGGATGCGGTGGGGGCCAGCACCTTTGACGGGTCGCTGAACTGCCTGCGGCCGCTGGGCATGATGATCAGCTTCGGCAATGCCAGCGGCAAGGTGCCGCCCTTCGACATCGGCATCCTGGCCGCCAAGGGGTCGCTGAAGATCACGCGGCCCACGCTGTTCACCCATATCGCCGATCCGGCGGCCTGCCGGGCCATGGCGACGGACCTGTTCGGCAAGGTGCTGTCGGGCGAGGTCGCGATCCGCATCGACCAGCGCTTCCCGCTGGATCAGGTCCAGGATGCGCATCGCGCGCTCGAGGCGCGGGAAACCACCGGCTCGACCATCCTGATCCCGTAAGGCGTCGCTGCGCTGCGGCGCAAAGGGGGCCGGCCGCGCTTCACAGTCGCGGCCGGCTGGTCTAGGGTGCCGCCACACCAACCGCAGCGAGTTCCCGATGACCCAACGCCTGCACCTCGTCTTTGGCGGCGAACTGGTCGATCCGTCGACGACGACCTTTCGCGACGTGAACGCCATCCACATCGTCGGCATGTTCCCCGACTATGCCAGCGCCCATGCCGCCTGGAAGGACTGGGCGCAGAAGACGGTGGACAACGCGCACATGCGCTATTTCATCACCCATCTGCACCGGCTGATGGACGAAGGCGACCAGGCCTCGGCCACGCGGGAACTGGGGGCGTGACCGCGCCGCGATGACCCGGTCGCTGGGCCTCACGCTCTATGCGCTGACGGCCGGCCGGCGCGAGGCGCCGCTGCCCGACTGGCCGGCCTGCCCCGAGGGGCGGGTGGTCTGGCTGCATGCCCCCAGTCCGGGGTCGGTCCAGGGGCTGGTGGAACTGGGCCTGCGCCTGCGGGCCGAGGCGGGGCTGGCCCCGGTGCTGACCGCGCCGCCCGGCACGGCCGCGCCGGTGCGCGGCCTGGTCGTGACCGAACCGCCGCCCGACACGGGGGCGGCCGCGCGCGCCTTTCTGGACCGGTTCCGCCCCGTGCTGGGCATCCTGGCCGAGGGCGAGCTGCGCCCGATGCTGCTGCGCGCGGCCGACGACCGGGGCGTGTCGCTGATGCTGGTCGACGGCCGGGCGCCGGTCTTTCCGGCCCAGGTGCGCCCGCTCTGGCCCGGGATGACGCGGGCGATCCTGTCGCGCTTTCGTCATGTGCTGGCCGTCGATGACGAGGCCGCCCGCCAGTTCCACCGCTGGGGCACGCCCGAAGAGGTGCTGGCCGCCCCCGGCCGCATGGAAGAGGGCCGCCGCGTCCTGCCCTGCACCGAGGCCGAGCGCGCGGCGCTGGCGCATCAGCTGAAAAGCCGCCCCGTCTGGTTCGCCGCCTGCGTGCCCGAGGCCGAGGAAGCCGCCGTCATCGCCGCGCATCGGGCGGTGCTGCGCATGGCGCACCGGATGCTGCTGATCCTGGCGCCGGAAACCCCCGAACGCGCCGCGGCCCTGGCCGAGGGCCTGCCCGCCGCCGAGGGCTGGGGCGTCGCCCGCCGCAGCGCCGAGAAAGAGGCCGACGACGACGTGCAGGTCTATCTGGCCGAGGGCGATGCCGAATACGGGCTGTGGTATCGGCTGGCGCCGGTCACCTGGCTGGGCGGCAGCCTGGCCGGCCCGGGTTGCGCCCGCGATCCGTTCGAGGCCGCGCAGCTGGGGTCGGCCATCCTCTGCGGCCCCCGCGTCGGCGGCTGGGGCGCGGCCTTTGACCGGCTGGCCGAGGCGCGCGCGGTGCGGCAGGTCGACACCTCCGCGGCCCTGGCCGAGGCGCTGGGCGATCTGCTGGCGCCGGACCGCGCGGCGCGTCTGGCCCAGGCCGCCTGGGCCGTGGCCAGCGCCGGGTCCGAGGTGACGGATGAGGTCGTCCGCCTGGCCCGCGCCCTGACCAGCGAGGCCGCCTGATGCGCCCGCCCGCCTTCTGGTTCAACCCGCCGCAGGCGCCCGGCGTGCTGGCGCGGCTGCTGGCGCCGCTGGGGGCGCTGACAGCGGCGGCCACGGCGCGGCGGGTGGCCCGGCCGGGGCTGGCCCCGGGCGTGCCGGTGATCTGCGTGGGCAACCTGAACCTGGGCGGCACCGGCAAGACGCCCACGGTGCAGGCGATCCTGATGCTGCTGGCCGCGCGCGGGATCGCGGCCCATGTGGTCAGCCGCGGCTATGGCGGGCGGCTGGCCGGCCCGGTGCGGGTGGATACCGCCCGCCACACCGCGGCCGATGTGGGGGATGAGCCGCTGCTGCTGGCCGCCCATGCGCCGGTCTGGGTGGCCCGCGACCGCGCGGCGGGGGCGCGGGCGGCGGTGGCCGCGGGGGCGCAGGCCATCGTGCTGGACGACGGGTTCCAGAACCCCGCGCTGATCCGCGATCTGTCGCTGGTGGTGGTCGATGCGGCGCAGGGCTTCGGCAATGGCCGCTGCCTGCCCGCGGGGCCGCTGCGCGAACCGGTGGCGGCGGGGCTGGCGCGGGCCGATCTGGTGTTGTCGATCGGCGGGGATCCGGCGCAGGCCGCCTTTGCCGCGCGCTGGGGCGAGTCCCTGGCCGGGCGGCCGCATCTGACCGGTGTGCTGCGCCCGCTGCCCACGGGCATGGACTGGGCGGGCGAGCGGGTTCTGGCCTTTGCCGGCATCGGCCAGCCCGACAAGTTCTTTGCCACCCTGCGCGACCTGGGCGCGCAGGTGCTGCGTGCCGTTCCGCTGGATGACCACCAGCCGCTGACCCCCGCCCTGATGGCCCGGATCGAGGCCGAGGCCCGCGCGCTGGGGGCCCAGCTGGTCACGACCGAGAAGGACGCCGTGCGCCTGCCCCCGGCCTTCCGGTCCAGGGTGGTGACGCTGCCGGTGCGGCTGGGGCTGGACGACCCCGGGCCGCTGGTCGCGGCGCTGGACCGGCTGGGGCTGTAGCGGTCAGACCCGCTCGATCGCCAGCGCGATGCCCTGGCCGCCGCCGATGCACATGGTGATCAGGGCGCGGCGGCCCCCCGTGCGTTCCAGTTCGTGCAGCGCCTTGACGGTCAGGATGGCGCCCGTGGCCCCCACTGGATGGCCCAGCGCGATGGCCCCGCCATTGGGGTTCACCCGCGCGGGGTCCAGCCCCAGCGCGCGGTTGACCGCGATGGCCTGGGCGGCAAAGGCCTCGTTCGATTCGATCACGTCGAAATCGTCCACCGTCAGCCCGGTGCGCGCCAGCAGCCGCTGCACCGCCGGGATCGGGCCCAGGCCCATCACCTCCGGTGCGACGCCGGCATGGGCGTGCCCCAGCACCCGCGCCCGCGCCACCAGCCCCGCCGCCGCATCGGCCCGTGCCAGCACCAGCGCCGCGGCCCCGTCGTTGATGCCGCTGGCATTGCCGGCCGTCACCGTGCCGCCCTTGCGGAAGACGGGTTTCAGACTGGCCAGCGCCTCGGCGCTGGTGGCCTTGGGGTGTTCGTCGCGGGCAAAGACCACCGGCCCCTTGCGGCCCGGCACCTCGACGGGGACGATCTGGCTGTCAAAGCGCCCCTCGGCCAGGGCGCGGGCGGCGCGCGTCTGGCTTTCCAGCGCGAAGGCGTCCTGATCGGCGCGGCTGATGCCGTCGCGGTCGGCCACGTTTTCCGCCGTCACCCCCATGTGGCCGGTGCCAAAGGGGCAGGTCAGCGCGCCGGTCATCATGTCCAGCCCCGGCAGATCGCCCATCTTCTGGCCAAAGCGCGCGGCGGGCAGGATGTGGGGGGCGCGGCTCATGCTCTCGGCGCCGCCGGCCAGGGCCAGGTCGCAATCCCCCAGCGCCAGCGCCTGGATGGCCGAGACGATGGCCTGCGCCCCCGACCCGCACAGCCGGTTGACGTTCATCGCGGGCGTGGTGTCCGGCACGCCCGCAGCCACCGCGGCCACCCGGCTGAGATACATGTCCCGCGGTTCGGTGTTGATGACATGGCCCATCACGACATGGCCGATCCGGTCGCCCGCCACGCCCGCCTGGGCCAGGGCGGCGCGCATCACGCTGGCGGCCAGGTCGACGGGCGGCACGCCGGCCAGGCTGCCGCCAAAGCCGCCGATGGCGGTGCGGGTAGCGGAAAGAATCAGGATGTCGGTCATGGCAGGCTCCGTCCCGGGCAGGTCGCAGCCATCCTGCGCCAGACCGCGGCCCCGGGCGAGAGGAACGTTGCGTTCCGCGAAACCCTGCAAGTCCCCCCGGGCGTGGCGTTGACTTCGCCTGCGCGGCACGCCAAGCGGGCGCGGAACCGGGCGGGGGGACTTGCAGGGTTTCGCGGAACGCAACGTTCCTCTCGCCCGGGGCCGCGGTCTGGCGC
>JACXUX010000482.1 GCA_014763725.1 Rhodobacterales bacterium | reverse complement strand
CCGATGGCCGCATCGAACGCATGTCCGACGACACGGTGGGCCTGACCAAGCGCATTCAACTCGGCGCGATCGTCGAATACCCCATCCCCCGCCTGCGCGCGCCGGTCGAAATGCGCCTCCAGGTCGGCCAGCAGCCGTTCGTAATCGGCCCGCGCCGCCGCGTCGCGGTTGCGTGTCCACAGGTCGGCGAACTTGACGGTGGCATCGCGCGCGCCGCGCAGGAAGACGCCGATGTCCTTGCGCGCGGCGGTCAGGTCGCGGGGGTCGGCCTCGATCGTGCGGAACAGCCGACGCGCGGCGGCGGCCAGGCGGTCGACCCGGTCCTGCAGCGCGCGGTCCTGCGCACGGGCGATGGCATCGGCCATGGCGGCCAGGGTTTTCTCGGCCTCGTCCACGGCGCGGGCGACGCGGTCGGCGTGCAGCGGGTCGATCCCCTCGGCCCCCTTGTCGCGCAGGGGATCGAGGCCGAAGGCCAGGCTGTGCAGCACCGCCCCCGCGAGGGCAAAGACCACGGGGGCGAGAGGGTCGGCCGCGGTGGGCAGGCTGCCCAGCCCCAGCCCCGCACCCGTCAGCACGCTGGCAAAGATCTTGCGCGGGATGGCCGGGCGGCGGGCGACGGTGCGGGCCTCATAGGCCTCTTCGGCGATCAGCCCCTCGCGCGTCAGCCAGGCCGCCGCCAGCAGCAACCCCAGCCCGCCCAGCGTGCCCGCCATCACCCCGGGTTCGGACTGGAAGGCACGGATGGCAAGGGGCAGCGGCGCCAGGAACAGCATGTTGACCCGCGCCCCCACCCGCGTGGGCCGGGCGCTGCGCAGCGGCGGCGGCGCGTCGGGCGGCGGCGGGGTGGCGCCGGGCGTGGGGCGCGGCGAATGCGGGCCCGAATAGCGGCGTGCCATCACGCGCCCCCCGAGGCCGCGACATACAGAATGAGCGCAAGCAGCAGGAAGAACGCCAGCCGCCGCAGGCCCCGAGCCGACATCCGTGCCTCCGCTGGATGATGCCGGGCCGACTATAGGCCACGCAGGTTGCGCTGCAAAGCCGTCGCGCGCGGCGGCGCGGCAATCCGTCGGGGGGACCTGCGCACTGGAAAGGCCGCCACCCTGCGCGCTAGAACATGGAATGCCGCGCAACAGGGCCCCCGACCGATGACCGACCCCCGTCC
>JACXUX010000163.1 GCA_014763725.1 Rhodobacterales bacterium | reverse complement strand
ACCCCGCCCGCCGCACCGCCGCCCGCGCGGCGCTGGCCATCGCCCGGGACCTGGGCTGGCAGGACAGCCGGCGCGCGTTCTCGCATTTCGCCGTGGGCCGGCTGAGCCAGGCCTCGGAACTCGAGGCGGCCGTGACCAATTTCGCCGAGGCCGCGCGGATCTGGCGCGGCCTGCCCGGGGGGGCGATCCATGTCGCCCATGTCGACATGCAGATGGCGGCCTTTGCGCTGTCCTCGGGCCAGGCCGACCGGGCGCAGGTGCTGGTCGACCGGGCGCTGCCGGTGGTGGCGGGGGCGGAAAACGCGGCCCTGCTGGCCACGCTGCTGATGATCCGGGCCGAGGCGCTGGCCCTGCAGGGCCGCGCGGCCGAGGCGCGGGCCGCCCGTCTCGACAGCCTGGGCTGGGCGCGCTATGGCTTCGGCGACGAGGACGAGGTGCGCGACCGGCTGGGCGAGATCGCCCTGCTGGCGCCGCGCCGGCCGGGGGGCTGACGGCCCCGCGGCCATCAAGGCAAGGGGACGGGAATGATCGTTCTGGCTGGGCTGATCCTGGGCGCGGCACTGGGGGCGCTGACCGCGCGGCGGCGCGGCGGCCGGACGGCGGACATGCTGCAATACGGCGCGGGCTATGGCATCGCGCTGGGCCTTCTGGGCGTGTTCGCCACCATCGCGATCGAACGGTCGTTCTGAGGCGCGCGGGGGGGGCGGCGGCGATGTTCCTGCCCTTCTTCGAGACGCTGCGCCGCACCGGGGTTCCGGTCAGCCTGCGCGAGTTCCTGACCTTTCTGGAAGGCGTGGCGGCGGGCCTGGTGACCTTTGATGTCGAGGGCTTCTACCACCTGGGCCGCATCACTATGGTCAAGGACGAACGCCACCTGGACCGCTATGACCGCGCCTTTGCCGAGGCGTTCCGGGGCCTGGAGGAGATCGCGCCCGAGACGGTGATCGCGGCGCTGGACCTGCCGCCCGAATGGCTGGCGAAGCTGGCCGAACGCCACCTGACCGAGGACGAGCGCGCCGCCGTCCAGGCGCTGGGCGGGTTCGACCGGCTGATGGACACGCTGCGCCAGCGGCTGGCCGAACAGCAGGGCCGCCACCAGGGCGGCAGCACGTGGATCGGCACCGCCGGCACCAGCCCCTTTGGCGCCTGGGGCTACAACCCCGAGGGCGTGCGCATCGGCCAGGACCGCGGCCGCCATGGCCGCGCGGTCAAGGTCTGGGACCGGCGCGAGTTCGCCAATCTGGACGACCGGGTGGACATCGGCACCCGCACGATCAAGGTGGCGCTGCGCCGCCTGCGCCGCTGGGCGCGCGAGGGCGCGGCGCAGGAGCTTGACCTGGACGGCACGATCCGCGCCACGGCCGACCAGGGCTGGCTGGACGTGCGCACCCGGCCGGAACGGCAGAACGCGGTCAAGGTGCTGCTGTTTCTGGACGTGGGCGGATCGATGGACCCGCATGTCCGGGTGATGGAGGAACTGTTCAGCGCCGCCAGATCGGAATTCCGGCATCTGGAGCCCTGGTATTTCCACAACTGCCTGTATGAGGGCGTCTGGCGCGACAACCGCCGCCGCTGGACCGAGCAGGTCGACACCTGGCACCTGCTGCGCAGCCATGGCCCCGACTGGCGCGCGATCTTCGTCGGCGACGCGAACATGAGCCCCTATGAGCTGACCCACCCGGGCGGTGCGAACGAACACTGGAACGCCGAGACGGGCCAGGTCTGGCTGGCGCGCGCGGCCAGCCACTGGCCGCGGCATCTGTGGATCAACCCCACGCCCGAACGGTTCTGGGACAATTCCCATTCGATCCGGCTGGTGCGCCAGATCTTCCCCGGGGCGATGGTGCCCATGACCGTCGAGGGGCTGACCCGCGGCATCAAGGCGCTGTCGAGATGAGCGCGCCGCAGCCCCCCCCTCTGGCGGCGTCATCCCTGGCTGGTGGGGGGGCTCGCGCTGTCGGCGCTGGTGGCGATGGTCTTTGCGCTGCGGCTGACGGGGCTGATGCTGTGGTGGGCCGACCCCGACCGCGCGGCCCAGCCGGTCGCCGACTGGATGACGCCGCGCTATATCCAGCGCGCCTATGGGCTGGACCCGGACGACCTGTCCGCGGCTCTGGGCCTGCCGCCGCACAGCGCCCCGCGCGAGCCGCTGTCGGCCATCGCCCGCAGCCAGGGCGCGGATGCACAGAACCTGGTCGCACGGGTGCAGGCCGCGGTCGAGGCCGCCGGGGGCGCCCCGCCGTGACCGAGGCGCTGTTCGCCCTGGTCCCGGTCTGGGGGGCGCCCGCGATCGGGCTGATCACCTTTCTGTCGTGCCTCGCGCTGCCGGTGCCGGCCTCGCTGGCGATGCTGGCGGGCGGGGCCTTTGTCGCGGCGGGCGATCTGGCGCTGGCGCCGGTGGCCAGGGCGGCGCTGGCGGGCGCGGTGCTGGGCGAGGCGGTGTGGGTCAGCCTGTATGTCGGGATGGGCTGGGTCTTTGCGGGGCAGATCACCGAACTGGCGGCCACCCTGGGCAACCTGGCGGGCGTGCTGGCGGCGGGGGCGGTGACGGCCCTGCTGGGCCGCGCGCTGTGGCAGGCCCGGCGGCGCGACCGTGCGGCCGCCGCCGGGCGCCGGATCGGCTAGGGCTGGACGCGGACGCGCGCCATCCGGTCGGGGTCGGTCACCGCGCCCGACTGGCCGCGGCCGCGCTTGATGGCGTCGACCACCTCCATCCCCGAGAGCACGCGCCCCACGACGGTATACTGCCCGTCGAGGAAATGGCCCGGCGCGAACATGATGAAGAACTGGCTGTTCG
This sequence comes from Rhodobacterales bacterium, assembly GCA_014763725.1. Lineage (GTDB taxonomy): Bacteria > Pseudomonadota > Alphaproteobacteria > Rhodobacterales > Rhodobacteraceae > JACXUX01. Next base: position 3,879 of record JACXUX010000163.1, on the reverse strand, counting down.
CGCTGTCGGGGCTTTGCGCGCGGGCCATGCCCACCACGCCGCGGTCAAAAGGGATGGCGCTGAATTCGGCCGGCAGGTCGGGCCGCGACGACCCGCCCATGCCCGCGCGCGACAGATCCGGGCCCTTGCCGAATTCCACATCGCCCGTCTGGGCCATGAAGCCGTCGATCACGCGGTGAAAGACCACGCCGTCATAGGCGCCCTCGGCCGCCAGCGCGGTGATCTGGTCGACATGGCGCGGCGCCACCTCGGGCAGCAGGTCGATCACCACGGTGCCATTGGCGCGCGCGCCTTCGACCTCGATCACCAGGTTCGGGCCGGGGCCGTCCTGGGCCAGCGCAGGCCCCGCCCCCAGGGCCAGACCCAGGGCCAGCGCCAGGCTACGCATCGGCCGCCACCATGACCCGGATCATGCGGTCGGGGTTCGCCGGCGGCTCGCCCCGGGTGATGCGGTCGACGAATTCCATCCCCGCGATCACCCGGCCATAGACCGTGTATTGCCGGTTCAGGAAGTGGTTGTCGCGGAAGTTGATGAAGAACTGGCTGTTGGCGCTGTTCGGGTTCTGGCTGCGCGCCGCCCCCAGCGTGCCGCGGTCGTGGGGGATGTTCGAGAATTCGGCCGGCAGGTCGGGCAGGTCCGATCCGCCGGTGCCCGCGCGGCGCAGGTTGAAGCCCTTTTCGGCATTGCCGTTGGCCACGTCGCCGGTCTGGGCCATGAACCCGTCGATGACGCGGTGAAATACCACATTGTCATAGGCGGCGGCGCGGGCCAGAGCCTTCATCCGCTCGACATGCCTGGGTGCGACGTCGGGCAGCAGTTCGATCACGACGGTGCCGTCCTTCAGCTCCATCAGGATGGTGTTCTCGGGGTCCTTGATCTCGGCCACGTTCCTACTCCTCCGTTCAGGTCGGCCGGAATGTAGGGGCGAGCGGGGCCAAGGGGAAGGGCAAACCGTCGCGACCGGTTGACAGCGGGGGCCGCAACGCGGCCTTTGACAAGGGCCCAGCAAGGGAGAGGGACATGGGTTTCAAGACGCTCGACGACATGGATCTGGCCGGCAAGGTGGTGCTGTGCCGGGTGGACGTGAACGTGCCGATGGAAAACGGCGTGGTGACCGACGCCACCCGGATCGAGAAGATCGTGCCGACGATCGAGGACATCCTGGCCCGCGGCGGCAAGCCCGTGCTGCTGGCGCATTTCGGCCGGCCCAAGGGCAAGCGCGACCCCGGGATGAGCCTGGCCCTGATCCTGCCTGCGCTGCGCGCCGCCCTGCCCGGCCGGACCGTGACCTTTGCCGAGGATTGCATCGGCGCCCCGGCCAAGGCCGCGGTCCAGGCGATGCAGCCGGGCGAGGTCGTGCTGCTGGAAAACACCCGCTATCACGCGGGTGAGGAAAAGAACGACCCCGAACTGTCGGCCGCCATGGCCGCGCTGGGCGATGTCTATGTCAACGACGCCTTTTCTGCCGCGCACCGGGCGCATTCCTCGACCGAGGGGATCGCGCGGCTGCTGCCGGCCTGTGCCGGCCGGCTGATGGAGGCAGAACTCAAGGCGCTGGATGCCGCCCTGGGCAACCCCGTGCGGCCGGTGGTGGCCGTGGTGGGCGGGGCCAAGGTCTCGACCAAGCTGGACCTGCTGGGCAATCTGGTCACCCGGGTCGACCATCTGGTGATCGGCGGCGGCATGGCCAACACCTTCCTGGTGGCCCAGGGGATCGAGGTGGGCAAGAGCCTGGCCGAACGCGACATGGCGCCCACCGCGCTGGAGATCGTCGAAAGGGCCCGCGCCGCGGGCTGCACCATCCATCTGCCGGTCGACGTGGTCGTGGCGCGCGAGTTCAAGGCCCATGCCGCGAACGAAACGCTGCCCGCCGATGCCTGCCCGGCCGATGCGATGATCCTGGATGCCGGGCCGCAGACGGTGGCGAACCTGGCCGAGGTGTTCGGCGCCTGCCGCACGCTGATCTGGAACGGGCCGCTGGGCGCCTTTGAACTCGAGCCCTTCGACGCCGCCACCAATGCCGCGGCCAAACTGGCGGCCGATCTGACGCGGGCGGGGCGGCTGACCTCGGTCGCGGGCGGGGGCGATACGGTAGCCGCGCTGAACAAGGCCGGCGCGGCCGAGGCGTTCAGCTACATCTCGACCGCCGGGGGGGCCTTCCTCGAGTGGATGGAGGGCAAGGATCTGCCCGGCGTGGCGGCGCTGTCGGCCTGATCCGGCGACCCGGGGGGAACATTGCGTTTTCCCCCGGGCTGTTAGCGTTCTCAGAATTGCGCGGGACCGCCCCGGGCGGTAACGGGATGCCGCAGGGCAGCACGGGCTGCCCTGCGACACCATGTCCTTCGCAGTCAGGGAACCGCCATGCCGAACGCCAAGCAGACCGAACAGATCGCCCGCGGGGCGGGTTTCATCGCCGCGCTGGACCAGTCGGGCGGGTCGACCCCCAAGGCGCTGCGCCAGTATGGTGTGCCCGAGACCGCCTATGCCGATGAGGCCGGCATGTTCGACCTGATCCATGCCATGCGCGCGCGGATCATCAAGTCGCCCGCCTTCACCGGCGACAAGGTGGTGGGCGCCATCCTGTTCGAACAGACGATGGACCGCACGATCGACGGCATCCCGACCGCCACCTACCTGTGGGAACAGCGCGGCGTCGTCCCCTTCCTGAAGATCGACAGGGGGCTCGAGGCCGAGGTGGACGGCTGCCAGCTGATGAAGCCCATCCCGGGGCTGGAGGCGCTGCTGGCCCGCGCGATCGCCGCGGGCATCTACGGGACCAAGGAACGGTCGGTCATCTCGGCCGCCCATGCGGCGGGCATCCAGGCGGTGGTGGACCAGCAGTTCGCCCTGGGGGAACAGGTGCTGGCCGCGGGCCTGGTCCCGATCATCGAGCCCGAGGTGACGATCAGCATCGCCGACAAGGCCGAGGCCGAGGCGATCCTGCGCGACGCGCTGCTGGCCGCGCTGGACCGGGTGTCGGCCCCCGTCATGCTGAAGCTGACGCTGCCCAGCGTGCCCAACTTCTACAAGCCGCTGGTCGATCACCCCCGGGTGCTGAAGGTCGTGGCGCTGTCGGGCGGCTACAGCCGCGACCAGGCCAATGCGATGCTGGCGCAGAACACGGGTATCATCGCCTCCTTCAGCCGCGCGCTGACCGAGGGCCTCAGCGCGCAGCAGACCGATGCCGAATTCGACGCGATGCTGGGGGCGGCGATCGACGCGATCCACGCCGCCTCGGTCGCGGGCTGACCGGTCCGGCCGGGGGCGTCCGGCCCCCGGCCCCATCCGCGGGGGATTCCAAACCCCGCGCCGCTGTGTCATGATTCGCGGCAGAAGCCCGTCAGCGGGCCGCCCGTTCCGGGACCATGAGGCCGAGCCATGACCACCCCCCGCCCCGGTTGGGGCACCACCGCGCTGTTCCTGCTGTTCCTGGCGCTGGGTGCCTATTTCACCTTTGCCGCCGTGCAGGGCGACTACGGCCTGTTCCGCCGCACCCAGATCAAGGCCGAGGCCGCCGAACTGCGCGCCACGCGCGACCGGCTGGCCGCCGAACTGGCCGAGATTTCCAACAAGACGCGGCGGATGTCGGACGAATTCCTGGACCTGGACCTGCTGGACGAACAGGTGCGCGCGGTCCTGGGCCAGATCCGCGCCGACGAGATCGTGATCCGCTAGGCTCCAGACTCATTGATCGTCAAAGCCAGAAGATGACGGTTGCGGCGAGAGCGATGGCGGAGAGGAAGACCTTCGGGCACCTGTCATGGCGGGTGGCGACGCGTCGCCAGTCCTTCAGCCTGCCGAACATGATCTCGATCCGGTTGCGGCGCTTGTCGTAGCTGACGGCCTTGCCGCGCGACTTCCGGCCCGGGGTGAGGGGC
>JACXUX010000162.1 GCA_014763725.1 Rhodobacterales bacterium | reverse complement strand
CCCGTTCCGACAGGTGCCCCAAGGTCTTCCTCTCTGCCATCGCTCTCGCCGCAACCGTCATCTTCTGGCTTTGAAATGACAACGAGTCCTGACCCTAGTTTCCGCAGGAGAAGAAAATGCAAGCTGTGTGCAGGCCTTTCCGGGATGACCCCGCGATGCAGCCGCCGCACGCAAGATATGTGGAATGCCTGATGGAAGAGTCTCTTTCCGTTCTGATCTGCGATGATCACGCGCTCATCAGCGAGGCGCTGGCCCATGTCCTGTGGTCGGAACCCGGGTTCACGGTCGAGACGGCGGGCGACAAGGCAAAGGCGCTGGACCGGCTGCGCGGCGGCGGATTCGATGTGGTGCTGCTGGACATTAACATGCCGGGGATGGGCGGGCTGGACGGGGTGGCCGATGTGCTGTCGGTGGCCGCAAGCGCCCGGATCATCATCTTCTCCGGTACGGTCGTTCAGGACTTCGTCACCCGCGCGGTCGAACTGGGCGCGGCGGGCTTCATCCCCAAGACGATGCCGATGCGCGCCCTGGCCAGCGCGGTCCGCCTGGTCAGGTCGGGCCAGACCTTCGTGCCGATGGAATTCCGCGGCACCGGCAGCCAGGCCCGGGGATCGACGCCGCTGTCGCTGCGCGAACGGGCGGTTCTGGGGCTGCTGACCGGCGGCAAGACGAACAAGGAGATCGGGCTGGAGCTGGGCCTGACCGAGGTGACGGTGAAGATGCACGTCCGCGCCATCTGCAACAAGCTGGGCGCCAAGAACCGCACCCAGGCCGCCATGGTGGCACAGCGCCAGCACATGCTGTGACCCGTCGCGCCACGGGCCACGGGTCGCGCGCCCGGGGGGGCTGATCCGGTCGTCCGGGCGATCCGGTCAGGTGTCTGATCCCCCGGTCCGAGTCGGCGATCCTGCCCCACCACGCAGCCGCCGATCCTGCGGCATGACAACGCCGGGCTCTGGCGGCGATGGGCCCGCGCGGGTCGCGCCCCCTTGCAACCGGCGCGTATCCTGCCGATGCAGGGCGGGGCAATGGCGGGGAAGACCATGACGAGCACGACCGAGGTTGCGATCCTGGGCGGGGGGCTGGCCGGCCTGCATGCGGCACATCTGCTGCACCGGGCGCGGATCGGCTTTCACCTGTTCGAGGCGCGGCCGCGGCCGGGCGGCCGCATCCTGACGGTGGATCCGGCCGGCCAGCCCGCGGTCGGGGGGCACGATCTGGGCCCGTCCTGGTTCTGGCCCGCGGCCCAGCCCGCGATGGCGCGGCTGGTGGCCGACCTGGGGCTTGCGGCCCTGCCGCAGGGGATCGCGGGCGATCTGGTGTTCGAACGCAGCCGGGGCGAGGCGCCGCTGCGCGCCGATGGCGCGGCCTTCGATCAGGGCTCGATGCGGGTCGCGGGGGGCATGGGGGCGCTGGTCGCGGCGCTGCTGCATGGCCTGCCGGCCGATCGGCTGCACTGGGGGGCGCCCGTGCGCGCCCTGCGGCTGGATGGCGGCGGGGTGTGGGTGACGTTCACCCGCCCCGATGGGGTCGAGGACCGGCTGCTGGCCGCGCAGGTGATCGCCGCCCTGCCGCCGCGGCTGCTGGCGGCAGGGATCCGGCTGGACCCGGCGCCGGACCGTCCCCTGGCCGACCGCTGGCGCGCCACGCCCACCTGGATGGCGCCGCATTCCAAGTTCGTGGCCATCTTTGACCGCCCCTTCTGGCGCGCGGCGAGGTTGTCGGGCATGGCGCAAAGCCTGGTGGGCCCGCTGGGCGAGATCCACGATGCGACCACGGCGGCGGGCGAGGCGGCGCTGTTCGGCTTTGTCGCCGTTCCGGCCGCGTCGCGCGCCGCGCTGGGGCGACAGGCGCTGATCGCCGCCGCGGTCGATCAGCTGGCGCGGCTGTTCGGCCCCGCGGCGGCCGCGCCCCGCGCCACGCTGCTGAAGGACTGGGCCGCGGACGACTGGACCGCGACCCCGGCCGATGCCGTGCCCTCGGGCCATCCGCTGCCCGCGCGCCAGCCCTGGGTGACCGGCCCCTGGGCCGACCGGCTGACGCTGGCCGGCAGCGAGAGCAGCCCGACCGACCCCGGCTATCTGGCGGGGGCGGTCGAGGCCTCAAGCCGCGCTGTGACCGGCCTGCGCGGGCGGGTCTGAACGCGCGCGGCGTGCGGGGGCCGGCCGGGCCGGCGGTTCAGGCCGCCGGGCCGAAGCCGCGCCCCTGCGGCCCCGCGCCACGCAGCAGGGGCGGGGCCACGCCCTGCAGCAGCTGGGCCAGCGCATCCGGCCGGGTCGCATCCAGGCGGGCCGACACGCCCTCATGCCACAGCGAGGTCTCGCCGCGGCCCAGCGCGCGCAGGCAGGCCAGATCGTCCGGCGTGCCGCCCTGCGACAGGCCCGACAGCCGGTCGCGCGGCTGCCGCGCCGTCACGCCCGCGGTCAGGCCGTAGTGCAGGAAGGCCATCGGCCGCGGCGCCAGCCGCATCCCTGCGCCATGGTGCAGGCCATCGGAAAACGACATCAGCGGGTTGAACCGGACCAAGCGATCTTCTGCGACAGGAAGCGCTGCGGCGCGGCCAGCGGCAGCAGCCGGTGCGGCAGGGCGCGCACATGGTCGGCCACCTGGCCGAAGGGCCCCGCCGTCAGCGGCCAGGGCCGCAGCGGAACCCGGTCATGGGCGGGGGCGGCGACCTGCGGCGGCACAAGGTCGAAATCCGCCTCGGCCAGCGGGCCCAGCGGATACATGTCGACGCGATGGACCAGCGCCGCATCCTGCCCCGCGGCGTCCAGCTCGCGGCAGGCCGCCCGCAGCGCCCCGGCGCCCTGGCGCGGCGTCAGCAGGAATTCCTCGGCATCGGCGAGAACCACCCGGCGCCCGGGGCAGAAGTGGTCGAGGAGCGCGCGTTTCCACATCGTCTGGCCGCGCGGCATCGGATCGTCGCTCGAGCAGGAAAACACCAGCACGTCGGGCTGGTCCAGCAGGTATTCGCGCGTGCCGTCGTCCGACAGGTTGTCGGCCACAAGGAACAGGTCCACCCCCAGGTCGCGGTAATGCGCCAGGTAATGCGGCACCAGCGCCCGCCGGTTGCGGAAGGCGCCGACGCAGATCACCTCGGCCGTCTCCAGCTTTGCGCGCGCGCCGGCGGGGTTCAGCATCTCGAGCATGTTGCTTTTCGCGACCAGCAGCACCCGTTCCGTCATCGGCCACAGCCGCGGCGGCAGCAGCTTGCGGGTGTCGCGGGCGGCGTGGATGGCGGCCATCTGGCCGGTGCCGTCCAGATGCGCCATCAGGATGCCGCTTGCCGAACCGGGATAGAAGGTCCGGTCGTCGCAGAGCACCGGCACCCCCCCCGGAATGCGTGCGCCGGGCCTGGATGTTGCTGTAGCCCTCGGAGCCGACGGCCAGGCCGCCGATCCGCAGCAGGTCGCCCATCATCTTGTCCGCGAAGAACGAGGACATGCGCAGCTGCACCACCTCGGGGCTGGCGGCCACGCGGTCCAGGATCCCCAGCGCCTCGCGCGACAGGCAGTAGCCGCCCGCCCCGTCGGCATAGGCCGACCCCAGCAGCGAGGTGTCGATGGGCCGCCGGTTGGCCGGGCGCGCCGACTGCTCCTGATGCCAGAACCGGTCGCAGGTTTCGGCGCCCGCCTGCAGCGGCCGGCCGAAGTAATGGCTGCGCCGATAGGCCAGCCCGCCCAGCCAGGATCTGGCGTCCAGATAGCAGTCGTCGTCGAGCTTCAGCACGAAGCTTTCCGGCCGGTGGGCATGGACCCAGCGCATCATCTCGACGATCTTGGCCGGCAGATCCTCATAGGCGTCGCCCACGGGCAGTTCGACAACCCCCGTCTGCGGATCGACCCGCACCTCGCCATTGGGATCGTCCGAACCGCAGAAGATCAGCACCTGCGCGCCGGCTGCCGCGGCATCGGCCAGCCAGGTGTCGCGGCATTCCTGCGCGCGGCTGTCCAGATACTTGCGGCAGGACACCAGCGCGATCAGCGTATCGGCGAAGAAGCCCGCCCCCGCCGGTGCCGGTGCGGCGGCGGGCGGCGGCAGGTCGGGGAAGGTCTGCGCGTAAAGCTGCGTCATCCGCTGGCGCTGGCTGGCCGCATCGGCGGGCAGCCCGTCCAGCCGCGCCAGACGGCGGACCGCGGAATGCAGCGCCGGCGGCACCGAAAGGGCATCGCCCGGCGACCCCAGCCGCCGGATCACCTGCAGGATCACCGCATTCAGCGCCGTTGGATTGTCGCGCCGGACCCCCAGCGCCCAGGACAGCGCATCCAGCAGCACCGCCTCGGTCGGCGGATCGTCGATCAGGTTTTCGGACAGCAGCGGCACATGGGTCAGAACCCGGTCGGCATCGCCCGCCAGCAGCGCCGCCCCGACCGTTTCCAGCACACTGCGGTGCTTGACAGAAGGATAGGCCTGCAATTCGCTGATGGCTCTGCGCAGGGCGCCGGGCATCGCTGCGGTCGCCTCGGTCGCCTCGGCAAAGGGATGGGCCGCCTGGCGCAGCATCCGTTCGGTGCCTTCCGGGGACCGGATCCCGGCGGCGTCCGACCGGGCGATCCCGTGCGTGTCGAGGAAGTTGGCCAGCAAGGTCTTGCGTTCCCCGCAGGCCAGGACCCGGGCGGCCCCCGTCGCCGTGACCTCCGTCGCCGCGCCCCCGTCGCCCGGCCAGGCGCGGAACCGCCGCAGGTCGTCCATCGCAGATTGGGCGGTGCGGGCGATCTCGTGGCAGTCCTGCAGCAGGTCGCGCTGGAACCAGTCCGGCTCTCGTGCGGCCTGCAGCAGCATCTGAACCAGGGCGTCTGTCAGTCCGGCATGGCGGAACAGGGTGAAGTCGCGGCATTCGAACCGCTTCAGCACGCCGATGAAGGCAAAGATCAGCCAGTAGAAGACGTCGCGCGAAACGCGGGCCGTCAGCACGGCGCGGACGGCAAAGCCGATGGCCTCGACGTCGATGTCTTCCGCCGTGATCCGGTCCGGGTGTTCAAGCCCCTTCAGCTTTTCGAGGACCGAGGCGCAATCGGCAAACCGTCCGCGCGCGGCCAGCGGGACCAGGGCCGAGGTGCGCCGCCACAGCGTCTGGTCCTCGGCGAGGGCGCGGGTCAGGACGGCGTCCGACAGCGCGCCGTGGACGATCTGATCCAGGCCCAGGTCCAGCAGCGGGCGCGCCAGCGCCAGCACGAAGGTCTCGCGCAGATCCTCGGGCAGCAGCGCCATCACCTCGGCCACGCGGGCGCCCACCGTCCCGGCCGGGGTTGCGGGGTCGGCCAGCAGCGGGGCGATGTCGCCCAGCGCGCGCTACAGCGCCAGATCGGCCGGTTCGGGGGGCGGCGGCGGCCGGGCTGCCGACCCAGTCCTGCATCGCGGCATGCAGCGGCGCGCCCAGCGTCAGATGGCCGCCCAAGCCGGGCAGGTCGTCGACCACCAGGCCCAGCGTCACCGTTCCGCCATCCGCCGGCACCAGCCGCAGGAATTCCGACAGCGGCGTATAGGCGCGCTGGAACGTCCAGCCGCGGGGATCGCGGTTTTCGCGCCCCGAGGTGACAAAGCGCGTGGCGGTGCGGTCATCGCCCTGCGGCGTGACCCAGGACACGGCATCGGCCCGGGGCAGGACGGGGCTGCGCAGCACGACATGGGCGGCCGTCAGCTCGACCATGGGGCGGGCGCGCACCTCGTCCAGCCGGGCGGTCCCGTCGCCGGCCGTCACCTCGATCGCGGCGGCCCGGGTTTCGGGCGCCAGGCGCAGGGCCCACCAGGTCGCCCCCGCGATCTGCACCGCGCGCAGATCCTCGACCGGGACGGGCTGGCCGTCCTGGGCCAGGGTCCAGTCCGCGGCCGCGGCCTCGACCCCCGGGGCGGGCAGCAGCAGCGCCACGGGCCCGCCGGGGGCGTCCTGGTCGAACAGGCCCGTGACGACCGACCCGTCGGCCTCGGGCGGCAGCACGCAGTGGACCGAGACCTGCGACCGGATCGTCCCCACGTCGGTCGCGGGGATGCCGGTGTCCATCGCGCAGAGCGCGGCGCCGCCCAGCCGGACCCGGCAGGCCCCGTCGGTCGAAAGGCAAAGCCACAGCCGCCAGTAGTGCAGCAGGCCCAGGTCGATCGCGGCCGAGGATTCGGTTCCCCAGGCATGGCCGTCGCGGGTGTTCAGCACGATCCGCCCCTCGCCCGGGCGGATCGACAGATGCACTGCACGATCGCGACTGCCGCTGACCAGCTCGACCGGGGTATAGGCGGCCGGGTCCAGCCCCCGGGAATCGAAGGTCACTTCGACGCAGAGGTCCTCTTGTCCCGTCAGGGCCAGAACGATGCCGGCCGGAACCGGCCGGGCCACGATCTGCCGGGTGTCGAACAGCCGCCCGGTCGAGGGAAATCGGGTCTGCATGGGATCTTGATCACCTTGTCGGCAAGGACATCTTCCGAAAGTCGTATCGCTTGAAAAAGGGCACCTTGCGGTCCCGGTCACCGTTCCTGTTGCACCCCGGCCCGCGAAGGGATGCGGGCCGCAGGCCGTATCATGCGACCGCGGGGCGCCCTTGCGGGCACCCGGCGACCCTGTCGTCGGGATCTGGGGACTTTGCCCCCCTGCTTTCGTGCATGTGTAACCGCCCCTTGCGCAAGAGGTATCTTCGGAGCTTCTTTTGGCGCGTCACCCTGTGCCGACATGTGTCCGGCCTCTGTTGCGGCCATTTTCA
>JACXUX010000011.1 GCA_014763725.1 Rhodobacterales bacterium | reverse complement strand
CCCCGGACCGCCGCCCCCCCGGCATTGACGCGCAGGCCGGCCAACCTTACGCAGGGTTGTCCCGATGCAGGAGGGCCCGACGATGCAGCCAGAGACCCACGCCCTGATCGTCATCGACGTGCAGAACGACTTCTGCCCCGGCGGCGCGCTGGCCGTGGCCGATGGCGATGCCGTGGTGCCGGTGATAAATGCGCTGATCCGGCAGTTCCCCGCCCGCGTGCTGACGCAGGACTGGCACCCGGCCGATCATGCGTCCTTTGCCGGCAACCACCCCGGTGCGGCGCCCTTCTCGGTCGTCGACATGCCCTATGGCCCCCAGGTGCTGTGGCCCGCCCATTGCGTCCAGGGCACGGCGGGCGCGGCCTTTCACCCCGGGCTGGACAGCGACGCCGCCGACCTGATCCTGCGCAAGGGGTTCCGCGCCGGCATCGACAGCTATTCGGCCTTCTTCGAGAACGACCGGACCACCCCCACGGGGCTGGAGGGTTACCTGCGCAACCGCGGCATCACCCGGGTCACGCTGACGGGGCTGGCCACCGATTTCTGCGTGGCCTGGTCGGCGCTGGATGCCGCGCGGCTGGGCTTTGCCGTCACGGTCCGGCTGGACGCCTGCCGCGCCATCGACCTGGACGGGTCGCTGGCCGCGGCCCTGGGCCGGATGCGCGACGCCGGCGTGACGCTGGAGGGCTGAATGGTGGACATCGCCGCCCGCGTCTACAACCACAAGTGGAAGATCGACCCGATCGTGCGGTCGCTGATCGACACCGACTTCTACAAGCTGCTGATGTGCCAGTCGATCTATCGCAACCGGCCGGAGACGATCGTCACCTTCAGCCTGATCAACCGCACCACGTCGATCCGCCTGGCCGACCTGATCGACGAGGGCGAGCTGCGCGAACAGCTGGACCACATCCGCAGCCTGCGCCTGACCCGGGGCGAGAGCACCTGGCTGCGCGGCAACACCTTTTACGGCAAGCGGCAGATGTTCCGCCCCGACTTCATGGAATGGTTCGAGGCGCTGCGCCTGCCGCCCTATCACCTGGAAAAGCGCGACGGCCAGTATGAGCTGACCTTCGAGGGCAAGTGGCCCGAGGTCATGCTGTGGGAAATCCCCGCGCTGGCCGTGCTGATGGAACTGCGCAGCCGCGCCGTGACCAAGGACATGGGCCGGTTCGAGCTGCAGGTCCTCTATGCCCGCGCCATGACCAAGCTGTGGGCCAAGGTCGAACGGCTGCGCCGGATCGACGGGCTGAAGCTGGCCGATTTCGGCACGCGGCGACGGCACGGGTTCCTGTGGCAGGACTGGTGCGTGCAGGCGCTGATCGAGGGGCTGGGCGACCGGTTCATCGGCACCTCGAACTGCCTGATCGCGATGCGCCGCGACATCGAGGCGATCGGGACCAACGCCCATGAACTGCCCATGGTCTATGCCGCCCTGGCGCGGACCGATGCCGAACTGGCCCAGGCGCCCTATCAGGTGCTGGCCGACTGGCATGAGGAACACGACGGCAACCTGCGCATCATCCTGCCCGACACCTTTGGCAGTCAGGGTTTCCTGGCCCATGCGCCCGACTGGCTGGCCCGCTGGACCGGCATCCGCATCGATTCGGGCGACCCCGCCACGGGGGCCGAGGCCGCGATCCGCTGGTGGCAGTCGCGCGGCGAGGATCCGCGCGACAAGCTGGTGATCTTTTCCGACGGGCTGGATGTCGACGTGATCGAGGCGCTGCACGCCCGCTTTGCCGGGCGGGTCAAGGTGTCCTTCGGCTGGGGCACCAACCTGACGAACGACTTCCGCGGCCTGGTGGCGGGCGACGGGCTGGCACCCTTCAGCCTGGTGTGCAAGGCGGTGTCGGCCGACGGCCGCCCCACCGTCAAGCTGAGCGACAACCCCAACAAGGCCGTGGGCCCCGTCGAGGAAATCGCGCGCTATCGCCGGGTCTTCGGCGTGGGCGCGCAGGTGGCGCAACCGGTCGAGGTCTGACCCTGTGACGACACCGCCGCTGCTGGGCCTGGCCCTGACGATCGACGACTTCGCGCCGCTGGGCGACTGGATCTGCGGCCCCGGCCGCGCGATCGAGATCCAGGATTTCGTGGGCCCCGACGTGATCGCGGGCGACCCCTGGCCGCTGGTCGAGGCCTGGGCGCGGCTGCTGCCCGCCCACACCGGCCCGCGCGGCATTCACGGCCCGTTCTTCGGGCTGGACGTGGCGAACCCCGATCCCGACCTGCGGGCGATCATCCGGCGCCGCTTTCTGACCGGGCTGGACATCGCCGAACGGCTGGGCGCCACGCAGATGGTGATCCACAGCCCGTTCAACTGGTGGCAGGTGCTGAACCGGCGCAATTATGCCGGCCTCTATGAGGCGATGTGCCAATCGGCGGCCGACTGCCTGGCCCCGGTGCTGGCACGGGCGGCCGACACCGGCTGCACCCTGGTGATCGAGAACCTGGACGACACCGACCCCGAGGATCGCGTCCGCCTGGTCCGGCAGATCGGGCATCCGAACCTGCGCGTGTCGCTGGACACCGGCCATGCCGAACTGGCGCACGCCCGCTATGGCGCGCCCGCGGTGGTGGATTTCATCGCGGCGGCAGGCGATCAGCTGGGCCATGTGCATCTGCAGGATGTCGATGGCCATGCCGACCGGCACTGGCACCCCGGCGACGGGCGCATCCCCTGGGGCCCGGTGCTGCGGGCGCTGGCCGCGCTGCCCACGCCGCCGCGGATGATTCTTGAGGTGCGCGATGACCGCGCCCGCCTGCCGCGGACCGTGGCGCGGCTGGCGGCGCTGGGGCTGGCGGCCTAGCCCATCACCCGGCGCGCCCACATCACCGCGCGGGCGATGTGGCTGGCATGGACCGGATGGCCGGGCGGCAGCCGCGGCGCGGCCCATCCGACCGAGGCGCAGCAGCGCATCAGGGTGAACAGGTCGGCCTCGTCCTCGCTGACGCGGCGGCGGGGGGCATAGCCCTCCAGCAGGGCGGCGCGGATGTCGGGGAACGCGGGTTCATACAGGTTCTGCGACAGCACCGTGCCCAGGTCATGCCCGCGCGGGCCGAACCCCGCATCGTCAAAGTCGATCAGCGCCAGCCGGTCGCCGTCGACCAGCACGTTTTCGCGCAGCACATCGGCATGGATCAGGCCAAAGTCCCAGCCGGGCGCCAGCGCGGCCAGCCCCGCGGCCAGATGGTCGCGCGCGGCGCGCAGCGTGGCGGCCTGATCGGGCGTCAGCGCGGGATGTTCCCAGAACCGGCCCCACAGCGGCGCGGGCCCCACCAGCCCCGCGATGTCCCAGGCCGGGCGGGTGAACCCGGCGGGCAGGTCCAGCGCATCGGTCGCCGCGTGCAGCCGCGCCAGCAACGCCCCCAGCGCGTGATGCGCCTGCACCTGTGCCGCGGGCGGGCCGGCCAGCGGCACGCCCGCCGCCCCCAGCGCCGCGCCCGGCAGCCAGTCCACGCAGCTGGCCATCCGCCCCGAGGCGAGGGTGACCACAACCTCGCCATCCTCGGCCCGCAGCGGCGCGGGCACGGGCAGGCCCGCCGCCGCCAGCGCGCCGCACCACCACAGTTCGGACCGGATCGCCGCCGCCCCCTGATAGCCGCGCCGGTGCAGCCGCAGCGCCGTCGGCCGGCCCCGGCAGGTCACGCGATAGACGGCGTTTTCGCGTTCGGCCACCGGGCGGGGGTCGGTGGCGGCGAACAGGCGGGCGGCCTCTTCGGCCTCGGTCACGGGGTGACCTCGTCCAACACCTGCTGCAGCGCGTCAAAGAACAGGTCGGCGTGGTCGATGCCCCAGGGCATGGGCGGGCGCACCTTCAGGATATGCTGCTGCCGCCCGATCCGCCCCATCAGGAAGCCGCGGTCGCGCAGGCGTTCCACCACCTCTTCGGCCAGGGCCGGATGCGGGGTCAGCGCGTCGTCGGCCACCAGCTCCATCGCCAGGAACAGGCCCGCCGCGCGCACCTGGGCCAGCGCGGGGTGGCGCAGGGCGCGCATCCGGTCCAGCGCATGGGCGGCGGTGCGGGCGGCCTGGTCGACCAGCCCCTCGTCCCGCAGCACGTCCAGCACCGCCAGACAGGCCGCCGCCGACACCGGATTGCCGCCGAAGGTGTTGAAATAGCCGAACGCATTGCGGAACGCCGCCATCACCGCAGGCCGGGCCAGCACCGCGCCCACGGGATGGCCGTTGGCCATGGGCTTGCCCACCGTCACCACATCGGGGGCAAAGCCCAGCGCGTCATGGCCCCAGAAATGGTTGCCCATGCGGCCGAAGCCCGGCTGCACCTCATCGGCGATGACGATCCCGCCCGCCGCGCGCACCGCGGCCAGCGCGGGGCCGAAGAAGCCGGGTTCGACCTCGGGCAGGCCCTCGTTCGCCAGCACGGGGCACAGGATCAGGCCCGACAGTTCATGACCCGCCGCGGCCAGGTCGTCGATCGCCGCCTGGACATGCGCGGCAAAGGCCGCGGCCTGGCCTTCGCGGCTGCCGCCCAGCGGGCGCAGGCTGTCGGGCGCAGGCACCAGCCGCACATGCGCCGGCCGCCCCCCGATCGGCGGGCGCCGGGTGGACAGCGCCGACACCGCGGCGGTGTTGCCGTGATAGGTGTTGTCGGTGGCGATGATGCCGGTGGCGCCCGTGACCGCCTGTGCCATGCGCAGCGCGATGTCGTTCGCCTCGGACCCGGTGCAGACCATGATCCCCTGGGAAATCCCGTGGCCCAGCGTGGCGGTCAGCCGGTCCAGATAATCCAGCACCAATTCGTGCAGATACCGGGTGTGGGTGTTCAGCCTGGCCGCCTGGTCGCAGATCGCCTGCACCACGCGGGGGTGGCCGTGGCCCACATGCGGCACGTTGTTGTAGCAGTCCAGGTATCGGGTGCCGTCCGCATCCCACAGCCAGACGCCCTGGCCGCGCACCAGATGCACCGGACGGCGGTAGAAGGTGGGCACGTTCGGCCCCATCAGCCGCGCGCGGCGGTCGATCAGTGTCTCGGTCATTCGTCCTCTCCCTCGACCCGGCCGCGCAGCGCCTTGACCGTGCCGCGCACCGCCTTGGCCGCCAGCCGCCGCCGTTCGCTGCCCGCGGAAGGCCGGGTGGCGATGCGCCGCTTCGGCGCCACCAGCGCCGCGCGGATCAGTTCCGCCAGCCGTTCGCGGGCCAGGTCGCGGTTGCGCGCCTGGCTGCGCGTCTCCTCGGCCCGGATGACGATGGCGCCGTCCAGCGTCCAGCGTCGGCCCGCCAGCCGCTTAAGCCGCGCCTTGACCGGCGCGGTCAGATGCGGGGACCGTTCCGCCTCGAACCGCAGTTCGACGGCGGTTTCCACCTTGTTGACGTTCTGCCCCCCCGGCCCGGACGAGCGCGAGAAGGTCTCGACCAGTTCCCAGTCGGCCAGGGTCAGGGTGTCGGTGATCCGCAGCATGGGCGCAGAGTATCAGGCGCCGCGGCGGGGGAAAGCGTCCTCAGCCGCCCTTTTCGCGCAGCCGCTGCCGCCACAGCGTGAACAGCCCCGCCCCCACCACGATGACCGACCCCAGGATGACGTTGGGTTCCAGCGTCTCGTCGAAAAGGGTCAGACCCAGGATCGAGATGAACACCAGCTGCAGATAGGCAAAGGGCTGGATGGCCGAGGCTTCGGCCACCTCATAGGCGCGGATCAGGAACCAGTGGCTGGCGGCCGCGGTGCAGCACAAGAGCGCCATCCACCCCCAGTCGGTCGGCGCCATCGGTTCCCAGAACCAGATGCCCACGGCCGTCATGCCGACCGCGCCCACCGTGCCCGTCCAGAAGAAGCTGACCGCGGCGCTGTCCCGGCGCGAGACATAGCGCGTCAGCAGGCCATACAGCGCGAACATCAGCGCCGAAACCAGCGGGATCAGCGCCAGCGGCGAAAACACACCATAGCCCGGCTGCAGGATGATCAGCATCCCCACCAGCCCGATGCCGATGGCCGTCCAGCGCCGCCAGCCCACCCGTTCGCCCAACACCGGGCCGGACAGCGCCGCGACCAGCAGCGGATAGACGGAAAAGACGGCATGCGTCTCGATCAGCCCCAGCTTCACGAAGGCCACGACGATCAGGCAGATCTCGGCCACCAGCAACAGCCCGCGCAGCACCTGGATCCAGGGATGGCGCGTGTGCACCGCCGGGCGCAGCCCGCCCGCCTGGCGCGCCGCCATCACGATGACGAAGGCGGCAAAGAACCAGAAGCGGATCATCACCACCATGAACACGTTGTAGTTCCCCGCCAGATGGCGCGACACGGCGTCCTGCGCGGCAAAGATCACGGTGGTGATCACCATCAGCAGGATGCCCAGACGGGTGTTCTGTTGCGTCATGCCAGCCGCCCCCGCGTCATGTGGCGTTTCGATCCGAAGCCCGGCACCCGGTCCACCGCAAATCCCACCGCGGCCAGCGACCGGCGCACATGGCCCGCCGCGGTATAGCTGGCCAGCGTGCCGCCCGGCGCGGTATGCGCGGCCACCTGCGCCATCAGCGGCGCCGACCACAGGTCGGGGTTCCGGGCCGGGCTGAAGCCGTCCAGGAACCAGGCATCGGCCCGGCCCGCCCAGACGGGCAGGGTGTCCTGGGCCGGCCCCTCGATCACCGTCAGCTCCAGATCGGGCAGCTGCAGGACCCGCGCGCCCCGCGCCCAGGCCGCCAGCAGCGGATCTGCCACCGCCCGCGCCTCGGGGAAGGCGGACAGGGCGCGGTCCATCTGGTCGGCGGTCATCGGATAGGCCTCGAAACTGGTGAAGCGCAGCGGCCCCGCCACCCCCGCCTGCCGCCAGGCGATCAGCGCCGCCATCAGGTTCAGCCCGGTGCCGAACCCCAGTTCGGCGATGTGGAACCCCGGTGCGAACCGCCCGGGCAGGCCGTTGCCGGCCAGAAAGACGTGCCGCGTTTCCTGCAGCCCGCCCTGGAGCGAGAAATACGGGTCGTCGAACCGCGTCGAGACGGGAACGACCCCGTCGCGCCATGTCAGTTCTGCCCTCTGGAGGGTGGCGGCCATCTGTCCTAGACCCGGTTGCGGGCGCGACAATGATCAGGGGCGCAGGCAAATGGCAAGTCCGGACGTGACGGTGCGGGGCGCGGGCATCTTCGGCCTGTCGGTGGCCTGGGCGCTGGTGCAGCGCGGCGCGCGGGTGCAGGTGATCGACCCGGCCGGGCCGGGGGCCGGCGCCTCGGGCGGGCTGGTCGGCGCACTGGCCCCGCATGTGCCCGAACAGTGGAACGCGAAAAAGCAGTTCCAGCTGGACAGCCTGCTGATGGCCGGGGACTGGTGGGCCGAGGTGGCTGCAGCGGGCGGGGTGGACGCGGGCCACGCGCGGCTGGGCCGGCTGCAGCCGCTGGCCGATGCCGCGGCGGTGCAGGCGGCCAAAGCCCGCGCGGCCGGGGCGGCGGCGCTGTGGCAGGGCCGGGCGGTCTGGCAGGTGGTTCCCGCCACGGGCGCGCCCTGGGAACCCGTCAGCCCCACGGGCCTGCTGGTCCATGACACGCTGACCGCCCGGCTGGCCCCGCGCCGGGCCGTGGCGGCCCTGGTGGCCGCTCTGCGCGCCCGCGGCGCAACCCTGGCCGCCGAGGGCCCCGACACTGGCGCCGTCGTCTGGGCCACGGGGGCCGCGGGCCTGGCCGATCTGTCGGCCGCGCTGGGCCGGACCGTCGGCGGCGCGGTCAAGGGGCAGGCCGCGCTGCTGGCCCATGACGCGCGCGACCGGCCGCAGCTGTTTGCCGGCGGCGTGCATGTCGTGCCCCATGCCGATGGTACGGTCGCCGTGGGATCGACCAGCGAAACCCGCTGGGACGCGCCCGCCACGACCGATGCCGCGCTGGACGACGTGATCGCCGCCGCCCGCGCCGCCTGTCCCGCGCTGGCCGCGGCCCCGGTGATCGACCGCTGGGCCGGGCTGCGGCCCCGGGCCCGCAGCCGCGCGCCGATGCTGGGCCCCTGGCCGAGCCGGGCGGGGCATTTCGTGGCCAATGGCGGGTTCAAGATCGGCTTCGGCATGGCGCCCGGCGTGGCGCGGGTGATGGCCGATCTTGTGCTGGACGGTCACGACGCCATCCCCGCGGGCTTTCGCGTGCAGGACAACCTGTGACGCGACCCGAAATTCTTCGGCGAAGAATTTCAGGCCCGCTTACCGCGTCCGCAGCGCCTCGTCCCGCAGGATGGCCATCAGCTCGGTCAGCGCGGCGATGCTGCGGGCTTCCTTCAGCCGGCCCTGGTCGTCAAAGGCGGTGTCGGATTGGGCGATCATCACCTCGGGGCCGGTGATCAGGCGCGGGCGGAACGGCGTCAGCATCAGCCGCAGCGCGAACTGCGACCGTTCGCCCCCGGCCCGTCCGCCTGCGGCCGAGACGATCGCCACCGGCCGGTCGCGCCAGGCCCCGCCCGGCACCCGGCTGACCCAGTCGAGCGCGTTCTTCAGCACACCCGGCGGCGCCTTGTTGTATTCGGGCGTCGCGATCACCACGGCATCGGCCGCGCGGATCTGGCCGGCCAGCGCCACCACCGCGGGGGGGATGCCCTCGGCCGCCTCAAGATCGCCGTCATAGAGCGGCAGGCGCAGATCGGCGTCCAGATGCATGGCCGGGCCGAACAGGCGGCGCGCCTCGTCCAGCAGCAGGCGGTTGGTCGAGGCGGCGCGCAGCGCGCCGCAGATGCCCAGCAGGGTCGGTGTCCTGTCCATCGCCCGCAGATATGCCGTAGCGCGGCGGCGGCAAGGGGTGGCCTTGCCCCCGCCGCGCGCCCGGTCCATCGTGGCGCCGCATTGCGGACGGGGGCGAAGATGCGGCACGGCGGGCGGATTCTGGCGGATCAACTGGCGCTTCAGGGCGTGGACCGGGTGTTCTCGGTCCCGGGCGAAAGCTTCCTGGCCGCGCTCGACGGTCTTTACGACCGCGGGATCGCCAATATCGTCTGCCGCCACGAGGGCGGCGCCGCCATGATGGCCGAGGCGACGGGCAAGCTGACCGGCCGGCCCGGCGTGGCCTTTGTCACCCGCGGCCCCGGGTCGACCAATGCCGCCGCGGGGGTGCATGTGGCGCGGCAGGACAGCACGCCGATGGTGCTGTTCGTGGGCCAGATCGCCCGCGGCCACCGCGACCGCGAGGCGTTCCAGGAACTCGACTATCGCCAGGTCTTCGGCGGGCTAGCGAAATGGGCGGCGGAAATCGACCAGACCGACCGCATCCCCGAATATGTCAGCCGCGCCTTTCATGTGGCGACCCAGGGCCGCCCCGGCCCCGTGGTCCTGGCCCTGCCCGAGGACATGCTGAGCGCCGAGGCCGAGGCCCGCGACATCCCCGCCCCGGCCCCCGCGCCCGGCGGCGTGACGCCCGCGCAGGTGCAGGCGGTGGCCGACGCGCTGGCCGGGGCGCAACGCCCGCTGATCGTGGCGGGCGGGCCGCAGTGGTCGGCACGGGCGGCGGCCGCGCTGGCCCGCTTTGCCGCGGCCTGGGACCTGCCCGTGGCGGTCAGCTTCCGCCGGCAGGACCGGTTCGACAACGACCATCCCTGCTATGCCGGGGATCTGGGTGTGGGCATGAACCCCGCGCTGGGCCGGCGGCTGGTGGCGGCCGATGTGGTGCTGGCGCTGGGCACGCGGTTCGGCGACATCGTGACCGGGGGCTATGACCTGCTGGACCCCGCCCGCCCGCATCCGCGGCTGGTGCATGTGCATCCGGGCGCCGAGGAGCTGGGCCGCGTCTTCCGGCCCGATCCGGGCATCCTGGCCCGGGCGGATGACATGGCGCTGGCGCTGGCCGATCTGTCCGCCCCCGCCGAACGGCCCTGGGCCGGCTGGCGCGCCGCGGCGCGCGCCGAGTATGAGGCCTGGCAGACCCCCGTCGCCACCCCCGGCGCGGTGCGGATGGAACAGGTGGTCGCCTGGCTGGCCGCCAACCTGCCGCCCGACGCGATCGTGACCAATGGCGCGGGCAACTACGCGGCCTTCCTGCACCGCTACTACCGGTTCCGGCAGTTCGGCACCCAGCTGGCGCCGACCTCGGGGTCCATGGGCTATGGCTTTCCCGCCGCGGTGGCGGCCAGCCTGGCGCATCCGGGCCGCACCGTGGTGTGCCTGGCGGGCGACGGCTGTTTCCAGATGACGCTGAACGAGATGTCGACCGCCATCCAGCACGGCGCCACGCCCATCGTCCTGGTGGCCAACAACGGCCGCTATGGCACGATCCGGATGCATCAGGAACGCCATTATCCGGGCCGCGTCTCGGGCACCGATCTGGCCAATCCCGATTTCGCGGCGCTGGCCCGTGCCTATGGCGGCCATGGCCAGGTGGTGACCGGTGGCGCGGACTTCGCCGCGGCCTTTGCCCGCGCCCGGGCGGCCGGCACCGTGGCGGTGATCGAACTGCGGCTGGACCCCGAGATGCTGACGACCGGCGCCACCGTGTCGCAGGTGCGGGCCCAGGCGCTGGCCGCCCGCGCCTAGCGGAACCAGCCCAGCACCACGGGCGCGATCAGCGCGGTGGCCACGGCGTTCAGCGCCATGCCCAGCCCGGCAAAGGCGCCGGCCACCGGATGCACCTGCAGCGCGCGGGCCGTGCCCAGCCCATGCGCGGCCACCCCGGTGGCAAAGCCGCGCGCGCGCCAGTCGCGGATGCCCAGCGCGTTCAGCAGCGGCGTGGCGCTGACCGCGCCGATCACCCCCGTGGTGATGACCAGCACCGCCGTCAGCGTGGGCGACCCGCCCAGCCGTTCGGAAATGCCCAGCGCCACCGGCGCCGTGGCCGACTTGGGCGCCAGCGAGGCCAGGATCTGATCCCCCACGCCCAGGCCCTGCGCGATCGCCAGGGCCGAGACGACCCCCGTCACCGACCCCGCGATCAGCGCCACCGCCACCGGCAGCGCCGCCCGCGCCACCAGCCCGCGCGCCTGCCACAGCGGCAGCGCCAGCGTCACCGTCGCCGGCCCCAGCAGGAAGTGGACGAACTGCGCGCCCTCGAAATAGGTGGAATAGGGCGTGCCCGTCACCGCCAGCACCCCGGCCAGCAGCGCCACGGCGATCAGCACCGGGTTGACCGCGGGCGCCCGGCCCGCCGCGCGAAAGGCCGCATCGCCCACGGCATAGGCCGCCAGCGTGGCCGTCAGCCACAGCAGCGGCCCCTGCGAGAGATAGGACCAGATCTCGGCAAACCCGGTCATTTCGGCGCCCCCGTCAGCCGGGCGACAGCGGCAAAGGTGACGGCCCCCACGCCGATGGCCAGCACCGTCGAGCCGACCAGCGCCGCCATCAGCGGCAGCCCCGCCTGGCCCAGCGCGCCCAGATGCCCGACGACCCCCACCCCGGCCGGCACGAACAGCAGCGACAGGTTGCCCAGGATCCCCTGCGCCAGCGGCTCCATCCGCGCCTGCAACCCCGGGCGCAGCGCCAGCGCGGCGGTCAGGATCAGCATGCCCAGCACCGGCCCGGGCAGCGGCAGCGCCAGCGCCCGGGCGGCGGTTTCGCCCGCCAGCTGGCAGGACAGCAGGATCAGGAAGGCTGGGATCATCGCGGCACCTCTCGCGGCAGGATGGCCGAGCCTAGGCCGGATGGCCCGGATGCGAAAGGGGCGGACCCGCGGCCCGCCCCCTGGCTTGCTTCGGTCGGGGGTTCATTCGGCCGGCACCGCCACCGGCTGGGGGGCCGCCCGGAAATGCCGGCGGTTCAGCACCAGCACCAGGACCACCATCGCCAGCTGCAAGGCCACCGCCACGCCCGACAGCGCCCAATAGGCCAGGCCGAACTTGGCGATCAGCCCGGCGCCGACCAGGCCCTTGTTGATCCAGAACTGCAGCATCATGCTGGCCGCGACGCCCGGGCAGACCAGCGCATGGCTGCCCGCGCTGACCTGCGACCCGGTCAGGTAGCGGCGCGCATAGCCCTGCGCCCGCAGCGCCGCCAGACCGGACAGCCCGAACACCACCTGGATCGACAGCAGGGCCGAGGTCAGCCACAGCCCGTCGCCCGCCGCCTCGTGCACGCCGAAATGGCTGTGCAGCCCGTGCGTCTGGCGCAGCAGCAGGATGCCCAGCACCGTCCCCAGCGGGATGACGACCGCCGCCGCCAGGAACAGCGTCGACAGCACCACCGCCACGCCCGAGGTCAGCGCCACCGTCGACATCGCCGCCGGTGCCGACAGGCCCACCCCACCATGGCCAGCGCAAAGGCCGGCAGGACCTGGGCAAAGCTGGTGTTGGCCGCCATGTCGAACCCGCCCCGGCCGAAGATGCGGCCATGGAACCTGCCCAGCTGGGCAAAGGCCAGGACGCCCGTCGCCACGAAGGCCAGGATCGCCACCGGGAACAGGTATTCCACCACGCCCCACAGCCCCGGCACGAAGACCATGCCCAGGATGAAGCCCACGTTGATCGACATGGCGATCGACAGCGGCAGCGCGGTCAGCGAGGCCTCGGCACTGGTCTGGCGCAAGCGGCCCATCGCCTCGGTCCGGGCAAAGCGCGCATGCTGGCCCCGGTTCCAGGCCAGCAGCCGCAGGTTCAGCACGGCCAGCGCCGCGATGGTGGCCATGGCGGTCAGGATCATCGCCTGCGTCAGCGTCCCGCGCAGCGTGGCGCACCGTCGCAGGCCAACGAAAAGGGCCCCCGCAGGGGCCCCCGGCAACCCGTCCCGGCCACGCCGGTCAGCCCGAGAACAGGAAGTGCAGCACGTCGCCGTCCTGCACCTCATAGGTCTTGCCCTCGACGCGGAACTTGCCGGCCTCTTTCGCGCCGGCCTCGCCGTTGCCGGCGACATAGTCGTCATAGGCCACCGTTTCCGCGCGGATGAAGCCCTTTTCGAAATCGCCGTGGATCACGCCCGCGGCCTGGGGCGCCAGCGTGCCCTTGCGGATCGTCCAGGCGCGGGCCTCCTTCGGGCCCACGGTGAAATAGGTCTGCAGGCCCAGCAGCTGATAGCCCGCGCGGATCAGCCGGTCGAGGCCCGCCTCGTCCAGCCCCATTTCCTGCAGGAACATCGCGGCCTCATCCGCGGGCAGCTGGGCCAGCTCCTCCTCGATCCGGGCCGAGATCACGACCGTCCCCGCGCCCTGGCGCGCCGCCATCTCGGCCACGCGGGCCGACTGGGCGTTGCCCGCTGCGGCCGAGGCCTCCTCGACGTTGCAGACATACAGCACCGGCTTGGCCGTCAGCAGCTGCAGCAGTTTCCAGTTGCGCTGGTCATCCTCGGCCACGGTCACGGTGCGGGCGGGGCGGCCGGCTTCAAGCGCGGCCTGCGCCGCGGCCAGCAGGCGGTCCTGATCGGCGGCCTCCTTGTCGCCGCCCTTCAGCTTGCGCGCCAGATTGGCGCGGCGGCGTTCGATCGATTCCAGATCGGCCAGCATCAGCTCGGTCTCGATCGTCTCGGCATCGGCGACGGGGTCCACGCGGCCCTCGACATGGGTGATGTCGCCATCTTCAAAGCAGCGCAGCACATGGGCGATGGCGTCGCATTCGCGGATGTTGGCCAGGAACTGGTTGCCCAGCCCCTCGCCCTTGCTGGCGCCGCGCACCAGGCCCGCGATGTCGACAAAGGTCATCCGCGCCGGGATGATCTGTTTCGACCCGGCGATCGCGGCCAGCCGGTCCAGCCGCGGATCGGGCACGGCCACGTCGCCCACATTGGGCTCGATCGTGCAGAACGGAAAGTTCGCCGCCTGCGCCGCGGCCGTCCGGGTCAGCGCATTGAACAGCGTGGACTTGCCCACGTTCGGCAGACCCACGATCCCCATCCTGAAGCCCATCGTCCACCCCCTTGGCCGCGCGCCCGCCTTGTAGGCGCGCGGGGGCGCCGGATCAAGCGCCCGTGCCCGGCCCGCCAACCGCCCCATTGATTTTCCGCGCGGCGCCGGGCAAACCCGCGGAACCAGGGCAGGAGGGGCCGATGAGCCGGATCGACGAGACATTCGTGCGGCTGCGCAGCCGGGGGCGCAAGGCCTTTGTCGCCTATATCATGGCCGGCGACCCCGATGCCGACACCACGCTGGACCTGATGCGCGGCCTGCCCGCCGTCGGCGTGGACGTGATCGAACTGGGCATGCCCTTTACCGACCCGATGGCCGATGGCCCGACGATCCAGGCGGCCGGCCAGCGCGCGCTGGAATCGGGGATGACCGTCGACCGCTATCTGGACCTGGTCCGCGCCTTCCGCGCCCAGGACAGCACCACCCCCATCGTGATGATGGGCTATTACAACCCGATCTATTCGCGCGGCGTCGACCGCTTCGTGGCCGAGGCGGTTCAGGCCGGAATCGACGGGCTGATCATCGTCGACCTGCCGCCCGAGGAGGACGCCGAACTCTGCCTGCCCGCGCGGGCGGCGGGGATCAACTTCATCCGCTTGGCCACCCCCACCACCGACGACCGCCGCCTGCCCAAGGTGCTGCAGAACACCAGCGGCTTTGTCTACTACGTCTCGATCACCGGGATCACCGGTGCCGCCGCCGCCCAGGCCACCGACGTCGGCCCCGAGGTGGCGCGGATCAAGGCCGCGACCGACCTGCCGGTGATCGTGGGCTTCGGCATCACCACGCCCGAGGCCGCCGAGACCATTGCCCGGGTGGCCGATGGCTGCGTCGTGGGGTCTGCCATCGTCAAGGAAATCGGCGCCGGCCGCCCGGTGCCCGAGGTTCTGGCCCGCGTCGCCTCCCTGGCCGCGGGCGCCCATCGCGCCTGACCGGTAGACCACGCCCGCCGAGTGACCGGTTGGCGGGCAGCCGCAAGGAGTTGTCGGCTTTGCTGTCTCGGCAAGGTCCGTCACGCCCGCCCGGTGCCCGAGGTCCTGGCCCGCATCGCCGCCCTGGCCGCGGGCGCCCATCGCGCCTGACGGGCAGACCGCGCCCGCCGGGTGTCGTCTGCTTTGCCGCTGGGCAAGGTCCGTGACGGCCACGCGGTCGAACAGCCCCCGGACCCTGGGGGCCAGCCCCGCCCGGATCGCGCGTTGCATCGGACCGGCCGAAGGCCTGCTCGCGCGGCAGGCCGGGGCCGCGGTCCTTCACGGTCAGGATCTGCGGCCTTGGTTACGCGGGTGACCTGGCCTGCGTTCTCGGATTTGCCACCGTCCGCGGGTCCGGACCGGCCGCGCGACCGCCAGCCAGCATGAGGCGCCCGACCGGTCCGGGGCGGGCACACCGCCCCCGGGGCCGCGGCGCGGGCGGGTCAGCCATCCTGCCGGACCAGATCGACGATCAGCACATCCCGCACCCGGTCACCCAGCACCGACGAGGCGCCCTCGAACAGCGCGCGGCGCAGGGCATCCAGCGTGGCCCCATCGGTAAAGGCGCCGGCGAACCCCCCGGCATTGGCATGATCGAACAGGATCCGCAGGAACACGTCGCGCAGCTTGGGCTCGACCGCATAGACCTGCTCGGCCGCGCCCGTCTCGACCTCGAGGCTGAGCGACAGCACGACCAGAGAGCCCACGCGCGTGCCTTCCAGCACCGGGACAACGAACTGGTTGGACAGTTTCACATAGTCGAAGGGGAGCGCCTCGGCGTGACCGTGCTTGCCGGCGGGGTCACCGGACTTGCCGGACTTGTCCGGCTTGGCGGTCTCCTTGGCGGCGGGGTCGGCGCTGCCCGGGTCGGGCGGCGGCTGCAGCATCAGCCCCGCGCCCACGCCCCCGCCCAGGCCCGCCAGCAGCAGCACGACAGGAAGAACGATCTTCAGCATGGTCAGAACGGCAACAGGATGTCGAGGATCTGCTGGCCGTAGCGGGGCTGCTGCACCTCGGTCAGGCGGCCGCGCCCGCCATAGGAAATCCGCGCGCCGGCGATCTTGTCGTAGGTGATCTCGTTCTGGCGGGTGATGTCGACGGGGCGGACGTAACCCTCGACCAGCAATTCGCGCAATTCGTGGTTCACCCGCACTTCCTGCTGGCCCTGGATGCGCAGCACGCCATTGGCCAGCCGTTCGACCACGGTCGCGGCCACCCGCAGCGTCAGCTGTTCGTTGCGTGCCACCGACCCCTCGCCCGAGAAGCTGGATCTGGACGAGGCATCCACCGCATCCTCGAGCGAGGCGCCCTCGGGCAGGTCGTCGGCCACGTTCTGCGGCAGGCCGAACAGCGAGGGGATCCCCATCGCCTCGGACCCGGACCGGCTGCGGCCGGTCGAGTTGCTGATCTGCGCGCCTTCGTCGATCTCGATCACCACGGTCAGGATGTCGCCCCGCTGCATCGCCCGCCGGTCGCCGAAGAGCGAGGCGCGGCTGGCCGTCCACAGCGAGGCATCGGACCCCGCGCCGGTTTCCTCGGCCATGTTGGGGAAGGGCGTGGAATAGAGCGCGGCATACTGGTTGCTGTCCTCGATCCGGGTGAATTCGGGGGCACGGCCGACCTCGTTCAGGTCGGAACAGGCGGCCAGCGGGATCAGCGCGCAGAGCATCGGTCTGAGACTGCGGAACATCACGGCGCCCCCCCGACCAGAACCCGGCCATCCGGGGCGATCCGCCCCTCGACCGTGTTTCGCGACCCCAGGTTCAGGACCGTGATCACATCGCCCGTCCCGCCCCGGCCCAGGGCGCGCCCCTCGGTCAGGATGGTCAGCCCGCCCGACTGATAGCCCAGTGTGACAATCTGGTTGCGTTCGACCGTGGCGGGGGGGCCGATGTCCTCGGGCCGGATCGGCCGGCCGGGATAGAGCGTCACGCGCGCCTCCTGCCCCAGGGCCTGGGCCGGATCGGTCAGCGCGCCCGGCACCTCGGTCGCGACCAGGCCCACATCCTGCGGACCGATCAGCGATTGCGCCCGGATCGCGCGCAGCGCGACCAGCGTGTCGGCCGCCGCGGGACCCGCGGCCAGCGCCGCCATCAGAACCAGCCCCCGCATCACCGCACCTGTGTCGTGGCTGCCAGCATCTGGTCGGCGGCAGTGATGACCTTGGCGTTCAGCTCATACCCGCGCTGGGCCTTGATCAGTTCGGTCACCTCACGCACCGAATCGACGGCGCTTTCCTCAAGATAGCCCTGGCGCAGGGTGCCCA
Source organism: Rhodobacterales bacterium (assembly GCA_014763725.1). Classification (GTDB taxonomy): domain Bacteria; phylum Pseudomonadota; class Alphaproteobacteria; order Rhodobacterales; family Rhodobacteraceae; genus JACXUX01. The sequence goes on along the minus strand of JACXUX010000011.1, from coordinate 7,434 downwards.
GCCCGTCCTCGCCCGGGTTGCCGACCAGCGGCGGGCCCGAGGCCTCGGTTTCAAGGAACAGGTTCGATCCGATCGCCTCAAGCCCGCGGTCGTTGGTGAACCCGGCCAGGGTGATCTGGCCCAGCAGTTCGGGTTCGACCCGGTCGTCGAAATAGACATAGACCTCGCCCGCGGCATTGATCGACAGGGTGCGGGCGTCCTCGGGAATGGTCAGGCCCGGCGCCACGGCATGGCCGTCCGAGGTGACGATCTGCCCGTCGCCCGACCGTTTCAGCCCGCCGTCGCGGGTATAGGCCGACAGGCCCGAGGGCAGCGTCACCTCAAGATACCCGCGCCCCTCGATCGCCAGGTCCAGCTCGCCCCCCGTCTGGGCCAGTGCGCCCTGGGTCGCCAGGACCGAGACCGATGTGGGCCGCACCCCCAGCCCCAGCTGGATGCCGGTGGGCAGCACCGTTCCGTCGCTGGCCGAGACGGTGCCGGGCCGTGTCACCTGCTGATAGTGCAGGTCGGCGAATTCGGCCCGGCGCGGGCTGTAGCCGGTGGTCGACATGTTGGCCAGGTTGTTCGACACGACATCGACGCGCATCTGCTGCGCGGCCATGCCGGTTGCGGCGATCTGCAGGGCCTTCATGGCATCTCCTATCGTCCGAGCGTCTCGATCAGGCCGCGCAGGCGCGCGTCCTCGCGGTCCATCAGCGACTGGCCCATCTCGTAGGCGCGCTGCACCTCGATCATGCGGGCGATTTCCTGCACCGGGTCGACGTTCGAGGATTCGAGCGCGCCCTGGCGGATCCGGCCATCCTCGACCGGTTCGACCCCGCCTGCGGCGGCAAGTCGCGTGCCGGCCTCATGCCGCAGGTCGCCGGGGTCGGTCGGGCGCCACAGGCCGATGCGGGCCACCGGCTGGCCATCGGCGGTCAGCGTGCCGTCCTGGCCGATCAGGACCGCGCGGGCCCCCGGGGGCACCGCGACCGGGGCGCCGCCCTCATCCAGCAGGGGATAGCCGTCGGGCGTCAGCAGGTCGCCCGCGGGCCCGGGCTGGAACTGGCCCGCGCGGGTCAGCCGGTCGCCCTGGGGCGTGGCGATCAGGAAGAAGCCCTCGCCCTCGATCGCCAGGTCAAAGGGCGCGCCGGTCTGCGTCAGCCCGCCCTGCGTCAGGTCCAGATGGCGGGCATTGGCATGGGCCAGCGAAACCGAAGGCCCCGCCCCCGTGGCGCGGACATGTTCGGAAAACACCAGCCCCTCGCGCCGGAAGCCGGTGGTGTCGGCATTGGCGATGTTGTTGGCGATGATCTGCATCTCGCGCATCAGGCCGGACTGGCGCGGCAGCGTGGCGATCAGGGCGGTCTCCATCTCAGCCCCCCGCGACCAAAGGCAGGATGGCCTCATCGAAGAAGCCGACCAGCGCGGCCGTCATCCCCCCCATCGTCAGCCAGAACACCGCCATCATCGCGCCGAGCTTCGGCACGAAGGTCAGCGTCATTTCCTGGATCGAGGTCAGCGCCTGCATCAGGCCGATGACCAGACCCGCCGCCAGCGCCACCGCCAGCAGCGGCAGCGACATCTCGACCGTGATCCACAGCGCCTGGCGGAAGGCGTCGTGGATCTGCCCCTCGGTCATCATACCGGCATCCTCAGGATTTCCTGATAGGCCTCGACCACGCGGTCACGCACGGCGACCACGGTTTCGACCGCGCTCTGGCTGGCGGCCAGGGCCTGGACCAGGGCATGGGGATCGGCCTCGCCTGCCAAGGCCGCCTGGGCGGTGCGGTCCGCCCGGGCCAGCGTTTCGGCAAAGCTGCCCGCGGCGGCGGCCAGCGGTTCGGGGATCTCGCGCGGCTGGGGGTCGGTGGCGGGGCGCGCGCGCGAATAGGCCTGCGCGGCAAGGCTGCTGGCAATGTCCATTCTGGACTCCTTTCAGAGGGGTCAACGGCGGAGCAGGTCGAGCAGGCCCCGCGTCATCTGCCGGGCCTGGTCGAACAGGCGAAGGTTGGCGTCATAGCTGCGTTGCGCGGCGCGGGCGTCGGCCACCTCGATCACCAGATCGACGTTGGACCCGTTGTAACTGCCGCTTTCGTCGGCCAGCGGGTGGCCGGGGTCGTGCACGCGCTGCAGCGGGCGGGGGTCCAGCCGCACCGGGCCGGGCACCACGCCGCCCGCCCCGTCGGGGCGGAAGGCGACGGTCTTGCGCCGATAGCCCGGCGTATCGGCATTGGCGATGTTCTCGGCCGTGTGGCCCAGCCGGGCGGATTGCGCCGCCATGCCCTTGGCCGACAGCGCCATGCTGCGGATCAGGTCGCCCATCGCCTAGGCCCGCCCGCGGGCGGCGCGCAGGATGTCGCGCACGCTGGAATAGACGGCCAGCGCCAGGTCATGCTGCTGGCGGATCTCGGCGGCGCGGACCATCTCGGTCTCAAGCGAGACGGTATTGCCGTTGGGCCCCGCGGGCAGGTCCAGCGTCTGGGGCCGGGCGGCGGCCGGCTGGGCCGCGGCCAGATGGCCCGGGCGGGTCTGGCGCAGGTCCAGCCCCGGGCGCGACCAGACCCGGTCGAAACCGGCCAGGTCGCGGGCGCGATAGCCGGGCGTATCGGCATTCGCCACGTTGGCGGCCGCCAGATCCTGGCGGGCGGCGGCATGCCGGGCCAGCGCCTGCGCCATGCGAGTCACGTCAAGTGTCTGGAACATCGGGCTTCTCCCTGGGTTCGCTTCACCCGGTCTTAAGAGTGATTCCTTTAGAAACCGTTCCCGTGAACACAGGGGGAGCAGGATGACAGACCCATTCACCGCCCTGACGGCCGAACTGGCGCAGCTGCAGCCGGTGCGGCGCGTCGGGCGCATCGCAGCCCTGGGACAGGGGCGGATCACGCTGCACGGCCTGTCCGATGTGGCGGCCCTGGGCGATCTGGTCCGGATCGAGGGGCGGCGCACCCGCGCCGGGGGCGAGGTCGTGTCCCTGACCCCGGCCGAGGTGACGGTGCTGGTCGACGGCACGCCCGAGGGGCTGGAGATCGGCGATCCCGCCTATCCCGCCGGCGCCCCCGGCCTGTCGCCCGATGACAGCTGGATCGGCCGGATCCTGGACCCTGCGGGACGGCCGCTGGACGGCCGCCCGCTGCGGCGCGGGGCGCAGGCGCTGCCGCTGCGCCGGGCGCCACCCGCCCCGGCCGAACGGCGGCGCCTGGGCGGGCGGCTGGCCACCGGCATGGCGGCCTTTGACACGCTGCTGCCCATCGTGCGGGGCCAGCGGATCGGGCTGTTCGCGGGGTCCGGCGTGGGGAAATCATCCCTGCTGGCGCAGTTCGCCCGTGGGCTGGCCGCCGATGTGGTGGTGATCGGCCTGGTCGGCGAACGCGGGCGCGAGCTGCGCGAATTCACCGAGGTGGCACTGGGCCCCAAGGGGATGGCACGGTCGGTCGTGGTCGCGGCCACCTCGGACCAGTCGCCGCAGATGCGCCGGCGCTGCGCCTGGTCGGCCATGACGGTGGCCGAATATTTCCGCGACCGGGGGCGCCAGGTGTTGCTGCTGCTGGATTCGGTGACCCGCTTTGCCGATGCCCACCGGGAAATGGCCCTGGCCGCGGGCGAAGGCGCCAGCCTGCGGGGCTATCCGCCCTCGCTGTCGCACACGGTCATGGCGCTGGCCGAACGCGCGGGTCCGGGGGCGGGGGCGGCGGGCGACATCACGGCGGTCTTTACCGTCCTGGTCCCCGGCTCGGACATGGAGGAGCCGGTTGCCGACATCCTGCGCGGCGTGCTGGACGGCCATGTGGTGTTGGACCGCAAGATCGCCGAACGCGGCCGGTTCCCGGCGGTCGATCTGCTGCGGTCGGTGTCGCGCAGCCTGCCCGCAGCAGCCACGCCGCAGGAAAACGCGCTGATCGGCCAGGCCCGCCGGTTGCTGGGCGCCTGGGACCGGGCCGAGATGATGATCCAGGCCGGGCTTTACACCCAGGGCAGCGACCCGCTGGTCGATGCCGCGGTCAAGGTCTGGCCGCGTCTGGATGCCTTTCTGGCCGAACCGGCCCCCGGCGGGGTGGCCGACAGCTTTCGCCGGCTGGCCGAATGCCTGGCCCCCGCCGGCCCGCCCTAGTTGGTCGAGCCGACGCCCTCGGGCTGGCCCACCACGACGATCCGCAGCGCATCGGGGCGGAACAGGCGCGCGGCGACGCGGTTGGCCTGGTCCAGCGTGACGGCATTCACCCGGTCGTTCCGCGTGGCGATATAGTCGGGGGTGCGGCCGTCCATCTGCATGCCCACCAGGATGCGGGCGATCTGGGCATTGCCGTCAAAGCGCAGCGGATAGGCGCCGGTCAGATAGGTGCGGGTGCGCTCCAGCTCCTCGGCCGTGATGCCCTGTTCGGCCATCCTCGCCCATTCCGCGCGCAGCAGGTCCACCGCCTGGGCCGCCGTCGCATTGCTGGTGGCAAAGCGCCCGGCCAGCTCCGCCGACAGGTCGGCATTCGCCAGCCAGGCATTCGCGCCATAGGTCAGCCCGCGCCGTTCGCGCAGTTCGGTCATCAGACGCGACCCGAAGCCGCCGCCGCCCATCACCTCGGTCACCAGATAGGCGGCGAAATAGTCGGGGTCGTCCAGCGGCAGGCCGGGCTGGGCAAAGGCCGCCACCGCCTGCGGCGTGGGATAGTCGACGACCGTCACCCCCGCCGTCAGCGCCGGCACCACCGGCCCGGGCAGCGGCGCGCCGATGGCGGGCAGGTCGGCCAGCAGCCGGTCCAGCAACAGCCCCAGATCGGCGGCCGAGATGTCGCCCACCGCCGCCACATACAGCCGGTCGCGGGCCAGCGCGCCGCGATGCGCGGCCAGGATGTCGTCGCGGGTCAGGGCGGCGACGCTCTCCTCACTCCCGTCGCCGGGGGTGCCATAGGGGTGGTCGCCATAGGCGATGGCGTCCATCTGCCGGCTGGCCAGCACATCGGGGTCGCGCGCGTCGGACCGGATGCCGGCCAGAACCTGGGCGCGCACCCGCGCAACCGCCGCATCGTCGAAGCGCGGCGCGATCAGCGCCTGACGCAGCAGGTCGATCGCCTGGTCACGCGTCTCGGTCAGGAACCGGGCCGAGACCGAGACCGCATCGCGCGAGGCGCCGAACCGGAAGTCGGCCGCCAGGGCATCGCGCGCCTCGGCAAAGGCCTGGGCGTCCAGATCGCCCGCGCCTTCCTCGATCAGGCCGGTCATCAGGTTCACCGCCCCGCGCTTGCCCGGCGCATCCAGGCTGGTGCCGCCACGGAACCGCAGTTCCAGCGCGACAAAGGGGATCGAGGGTTCCTCGACCAGCCAGGCCGTCACTCCGCCGGGCGAGGTGACCGTCTGTACCTGCACCTCGGCCCGGGCCGGCAGGGCCAGCAGCAGCAGCGCCAGAGTCGCACGCAGGAACATCACAGCGCCTCCTTCGCGTCGTCGGCGCGGGTCAGATGGCCTGTGACCGACCGATTGCGGTCCAGCACCTCGCGCGCGGCGGCCATCACGTCCTCGGCCGTCACCGCCTGCAGCCGGTCGGGCCAGTCGGCGATGTCGTCCAGCGTCAGGCCGACGGTCAGCGCCTCGCCATAGCGGCGGGCCAGACGGTCGGCGCTGTCGCGCGAATAGATGTCCTGCGCGCGCAGCTGGATCTTCAGCCGGTCCAGCGCGGCCGGGTCGGGGCCGCGGTCCAAGAACTCGGCCAGCACCTGATCCAGCGCGGCCTCGGCCTGATCCAGCGACACGCCGGGCACCGGCACGACCGAGACGACGAAGCTGCCGTGATCGACCGCCGTCCCGTCATAGAAGGCACCGGCCTGGATCGCCACCTGACGGTCGAACTGCAGCGCCCGCGCCAGGACCGAGGTGGGGCCCGACCCGCCCAGCAGTTGCGCCAGAACCGTCAGCGCCGCGGCCCGGTCCTGCGCGCCGGGTTCGCGCGCGGGCGCCAGATAGCTGCGCACCACATAGGGCTGGGCCACCCGCGGATCGGCCATGGTCAGCCGACGTTCGGCCAGCTGTGGCGGTTCCACCGGGCGGACGCGGGGGGCCAGGTCGGGCGTGGGGGCCAGCGCGCCGTAATGGGCCCGGGCCAGGTCGCGCACCGCCCGGGGATCGACATCGCCCGCCACCACCACGATGGCATTGTTGGGCGCATAATAGCGGCCATAGAAGTCCAGCGCATCCTGCCGGGTCAGGCCCTGGATCTCATGCCGCCAGCCGATGATCGGCAGGCCATAGGGGTGGTTCAGGAACTGCGCCGCGCGCCGCTGTTCGGAAAACAGCGCGCCGGGGTCGCTGTCGGTGCGCTGGTTGCGTTCCTCGAGGATCACGTTGCGTTCGGTCGCGACCTCCTCCTCGGTCAGGCGCAGGTTGCGCATCCGGTCGGCTTCCATCCGCATCATGAGATCCAGCCGGTCGGCCGCGACACGCTGGAAATAGGCGGTGTAGTCCCAGCTGGTAAAGGCGTTGTCCGACCCGCCCTGCGCCTCGACCGTGGCCGAGAATTCGCCCGGCGCCAGCGTTGCGGTGCCCTTGAACATCAGATGTTCCAGGAAATGCGCGATGCCCGACTTGCCGCGGGGATCATCCGCGGCGCCCACGCGATACCAGACCATGTGGGTGGCGACGGGGGCGCGGTGATCCTCGATCACCACGACCTGCAACCCGTTGTCCAGGGTGAAATCGGTGACCTGCTGCGCATGGGCCGGCAGCGCCACGGTCAGGGCCAGGGCCAGGGATCGGAACATCACACCTCCCGCATTTGCGAACAAGTTACGCCCCCGGCCGGGGGGTTCAACCCCCATGGCGCAGTTGTGATCCTAGTCGCCCGGCAGCGGCGGCGGGGCCGAGACGGTGCGCACCCCGCGGGCGCGCCAGCGGGCCAGTTCGGCCTGCTGGTCCAGCCACATCGCCTCATAAGCCTTGAAGTAGACGTTGACGTTGAACAGCCGTTCCAGCACCCGGCCACGGTTGTCGCGCCGCCAGTCCAGATCCTCGGCCGCCAGCACCTGGCGGATGTCTGCCGCGGTGCCATAGCGGCCGGCCTGCGCGGTCAGCGCCGCATCGGCGGCCGGGATGCCGCCCGCCGCGCCGGGCCGCCCGCCCAGCGCCACCGCGGCATCGGCCAGCGGATTGGGGTCGGTCAGGTTGGCGCCGCCCGGCGTGGGCGGGGGCAGTTCGGCCAGGCTGGGGGGCATCTGCAGCGGCTTGGGCGGCAGGATGCCGAATTCGTCGGGCCCCTGCCCGGTCGCGCGCAGGTTCATCAGCTGCGGCACGTCATTGCCGCCGCAGCCCGCCAGCAGAAGCGCCAGACCCAGTGCCGCCACGCCGCGCCGTCCTGCCCGCATCTGGACCCCTCTCCCCTGTTCGTCCTGCCCGTGCTTAGCGCAAAGCCCCGGCAAGGTCACGGCCTTCTTCCCCGCTGCGGCTGCCCCTTGCCGCCCCAGATCACCAGCC
>JACXUX010000481.1 GCA_014763725.1 Rhodobacterales bacterium | reverse complement strand
CACCACGACATAGTCGCGATAGCCCATCCGCGCCACGGGGTTGAAGGCCAGTACGTCGAACCGCCCGTCGCGGAGGCAGTCGTCGCGCAGGTGGATCCCCGTCACCTCGCCCAGGATCAGCACGTTGTCGCGGCCCAGCAGCGGCACCTCCTGGATCAGGCGGCATTCCAGCGTGGCGGGCGCCCCGGCCACGCGGGGGCAGTCGATCGTCTCGCACGCCGCGCGCGCCACGCCGGCCAGAGCGAATTCGTCCACCTCGCGCGGCACCGCGGCCGAGGTTTCGTTCATCGCGGCCAGCATCGCCAGCTCGACGATGCTGACCGAAAAGACGCCGGTGGCGCGGATGTTGGCCAGCGAATCCTTCACCCCGGTCGAGGCGAACATCACCTGCGGCGGCACATAGGCCACCGCGTTGAAGAAGGAATAGGGCGCCAGATTGTCGCCCTGCGGCCCGGTGGTGGCGATCCAGCCGATCGGCCGCGGCGCCACGATGGCGTTGAAGGGGTTGTGCGCCAGACCGTGGCCGTCGCGGGGGCGATAGAACATGCGCTGCCTCATTGCCGTTTGTGCCGGACCTAGCCCCGTGCTACCCGCGCGGCCAGAAGAATCGTGCAAGGACGGGCCGTCGCGCGCATGTATCGGCTGGAAGAGGAAACCCCCGACGACTGGTGGGAGGTCGAGGCGCTCTATGACCTCTGCTTTGCGCCGGGGCGGACGGCGCTGTCGTCCTACCGGCTGCGCGACGGGGTGCCGCCGGTGGCGCCACTCTGCCTGACGCTGCGCGACGACACCGGCACGCTGGCCGCGGCGATCCGCTACTGGCCGGTGCAGGTGGCGGGGCGGCCGGTGCTGCTGCTGGGCCCCGTCGCGGTCCATCCCACCCGCCAGGGCGAGGGGCTGGGCGGCCTCTTGATCCACGAAAGCCTGGCCGAGGCGCGCAGGCTGGGCTGGGAACGGGTCATGCTGGTGGGCGATGCGCCCTATTACAGCCGCTTCGGCTTTCGCAAGCTGACGGGCGTGACCATGCCGCCCCCCACCAACCCCGATCGCGTCCTGGGGTTCGAACTGCGCCCCGGCGCCTGGGCAGGCGTCACGGGCGTGGTGGAAAAGGCCGCCTGACCCGCCCGCCCCGTTGCGCGGGGGCTGCCGCGGCCCTACCTTTGCACCATGACCC
>JACXUX010000161.1 GCA_014763725.1 Rhodobacterales bacterium | reverse complement strand
TCCGGCCGGCGGGCGTGGTGCTGATGTCGCCCTGGACGGATCTGACGGGGTCGGGCGCGTCGCTGGTGCGCAATGCCGCGGTCGATCCGCTGCTGCCGGCGGCGCGGTTCGCCGATCTGGTGGGCTTTGCCCTGGGCGATCATCCGCGCGACGATCCACGGGTCTCGCCCCTGTTCGCGGCCCATGCGGGGGCTCCGCCGGTGCTGATCCAGCATTCCGGGACCGAGATCCTGGCCGATGATTCGACCCGGCTGGCGGCGCGGCTGCGCGATCAGGGCGTGGCGGTGACGCTGGGCGTCTGGCCCGATGCGCCGCATGCCTGGCCGGTGCTGGCCCCGCGCCTGCCCGAATCGCAGGCGGCGATCGCCCAGGCGGCGGGGTTCCTGCGCGACTGTCTCAGCCCCCGCTGATCAGCGTCAGCCGGTAGCCCAGCGCCTCGGCCACATGGGGGGCGCGGACGCCGTCGCTGTCGTCCAGGTCGGCGATGGTGCGGGCCACCCGCAGCACGCGGTGATAGCCGCGCGCCGACAGGCCGAAGCGGTCGGCCGCGCGGGCGATCAGGGCGCGGCCCTCGGCATCGGGGGTGGCGGTGTCCTCGAGCAGGCGACCCTGCAGATCGGCATTCACCCGCCCGCCCGGGGCGCCCTGCAGCCGCGCCTCGGCCCGGGCGCGGGCGCGGGCCACCCGTGCCGCGACCTGGGCCGAGCCTTCGCCCCGCGGCGGCCCCGTCAGGTCGGCATAGGCCACGGGCGGCACCTCGATCCGCAGGTCGAACCGGTCCACCAGCGGGCCAGACAGGCGGCCCAGATAGTCCTGGCCGCAGGCGGGGGCGCGACCGCAGGCGCGGGCGGTGTCGCCCAGATGGCCGCAGCGGCAGGGGTTGGCGGCCGCGATCAGCAGGAACCGGCAGGGATAGCGCACATGCGCATTGGCGCGCGCCACGACGACTTCGCCGGTTTCCAGCGGCTGGCGCAGGGTTTCCAGCACGGGCCGGGCAAATTCGGGGAATTCGTCCAGGAACAGCACGCCGTTGTGCGCCAGGCTGATCTCACCCGGGCCCGCGCCGCGCCCGCCGCCCACCAGCGCCGCCATGCTGGCCGTGTGATGGGGGTCGCGATAGGGGCGGGCGCGGCTGATGCCCCCCTGGGACAGCAGGCCCGCCAGCGAATGGATCAGGCTGGTTTCCAGCGCCTCGGCCGGGGACAGGGGCGGCAGCAGGCCGGGCAGCCGTGCGGCCAGCATCGACTTGCCCGACCCCGGGCTGCCCACCATCAGCAGGTGGTGGCGGCCCGCGGCGGCGATTTCCAGCGCGCGCTTGGCGCGTTCCTGGCCGCGCACATCGGCCAGGTCGCGGTCGGCCGGTTCGGGCAGGACCTCGCCCGCCTCGGCCGGGGCCAGCGGGGACTGGCCGGTGTAGTGGCGCACCACCTCGGCCAGGTTGCGCGCGCCGATCACCTGGCAGGCGCCGACCCAGGCGGCCTCGGGGCCGCAGGCGCGGGGGCAGAGCAGCGCGCGATCCTGTTCCGCGGCCGCCAGCGCCGCGGGCAGCGCCCCCAGCACCGGCACCAGCGTTCCGTCCAGCGACAGCTCGCCCAGGGCCAGCGTGGCCTCGACCTCATCCCCCGGCAGGATGCCCAATGCCGCCAGCAGCGCCAGCGCGATCGGCAGGTCGTAGTGCGAGCCTTCCTTCGGCAGATCGGCAGGCGACAGGTGCACGGTGATGCGTCGGCTGGGCAGGGCGATCGACAGCGCCCCCAGCGCGGTGCGGACACGTTCGCGGGCCTCGGTCACCGCCTTGTCGGGCAGGCCCACCACGGCAAAGCCGGGCACGCCCGCGGCGATGGCGCATTGCACCTCGACCGGGCGCGCCTCGACCCCTTCGAAGGCCACGGTATGGGCCCGCGCGATCATCCCGCCCCCCCGTTAACGATGCTTAACGGGATAGCCGCCGGATGGTTTACGAATGGTAAACCGCCGGGGCCGCGGGGCCGGGGATCAGGGCGCCTCGTTCACGCAGGTCAGCCGCCAGGGCCCCGCGGTGTCGATCAGCGTCAGCGACAGCGGCTCGATCCGCTGGGCCAGCGCGGCCTGCGGCGTGCAGTCCCGGGCGCGGGCGATCTGGGTCAGGATCACGCCGAAATGCGCCACCAGGATCAGGTCGGCCGCCCCCTGCGCCGCCGCCTGGCCGGTCAGCCGCGCCACCGCATCCCCGACGCGCGCGGCCACCTGATGCCAGCTTTCGCCGCCCGGGGGGGCGATGTCGCCCGGCTCGTCCCAGAAGCGGCGGGCGGCGGGGCCGTCGCGCGCCTCGATCTGGTCGGCGGTCAGCCCCTCCCACGCGCCGAAATGCCATTCGCGCAGGCCGGGGTCGGCGCGCAGCACCGGCCGGCCGCGGGCCAGCGCCGCGGCCGTGTCGCGCGCGCGCGCCAGGTCGGAACTGACCACCGGCGCCTGCGGCAGCCGCGCATGCAGCCGGTCCAGCGCCGCGGTGTCCGACAGGTCGGCGGGCAGGTCGGTCCAGCCGATCATCGCCCGCGAATGGGTGGGCCCATGGCGCAGCCACCACAGCCGCATCACGCCACCCCCGGCGGCAGCGCGCCCTTCAGCACCAGGGGCAGCCCCGCGATCACCGCCACCGCCAGATCGGCGCGCGCAGCCAGGCGCTGGTTCAGCCGCCCCTGCGCATCGCGAAAGGCGCGCGCCAGCGCGTTGTCCGGGACGATGCCCCAGCCCACCTCATTCGTGACCACGATCACGGGGCAGGGGCAGGCGGCGATCGCGTCCCCAAGCGCCGCGGCCTCGACCGTCAGATCGGCGCCCGCCAGCATCCGGTTGGTCAGCCACAGCGTCGCGCAATCGACCAGCGCCACCGCCCCGGGCGGAAGGCCGGCCAGCGCCGCGGGCAGGGCGTGGGGCACCTCTTGCGTCGTCCAGTCCGGGCCGCGGTCCTGGCGGTGGCGGGCGATGCGGTCGGCCATCTCGGCATCGCCGGCCTCGGCCGTGGCGAGGTAGATGCGGGGGCGGGCGGCGGCGATGGCCAGACGCTCGGCCAGGGCGGATTTGCCCGACCGCGCGCCGCCCGTGATCACCGAAGCGTGAGGAAAGGGGGAAGGCTGTGATCCGGTCATGGTTGGCAGACGTAATCCGGACAAAGACGGCGGACAGGGAGTGCACGATGGCGTTCGATGGGTATACCGACCAGTCGATGTCGCGCAAAGCGATGAAGGCCGAATTGCTGGATGCCGAGACGGAACTGGCACTGGCCCGCGCCTGGCGCGACCACCGCGACGAACAGGCGCTGCACCGGCTGGTGACGGCCTACATGCGGCTGGCGATCAGCATGGCGGCCAAGTTCCGTCGCTATGGCGCGCCGATGAACGACCTGATCCAGGAGGCCAGCCTTGGCCTTATGAAGGCTGCCGACAAGTTCGACCCCGACCGCGGCGTGCGCTTTTCGACCTATGCGGTGTGGTGGATCAAGGCCAGCATCCAGGATTATGTGATGCGCAACTGGTCGATGGTGCGCACCGGGTCGACCAGCAGCCAGAAGGCGCTGTTCTTCAACATGCGTCGCGTCCAGGCCCGGCTGGAGCGTGAGGCCCGCGCGGCGGGCGAAACGCTGGACCCCCATCAGCTGCGCCAGCGCATCGCGACCGAGGTGGGCGTGCCGCTGGCCGATGTCGAGATGATGGAGGGCCGCCTCTCGGGCAGCGACTTTTCGCTGAACGCCACCCAGGTCGCGGGCGAAGAGGGCCGCGAATGGATCGAGGCGCTGGAGGACGACAGCCTGCAGGCCGCCGACCGGGTCGAGGGCGCGCATGACGCCGCGCGCCTGCGCGACTGGCTGGTTGCGGCGATGGGGGCGCTGAACGCGCGCGAACGCTTCATCGTGACAGAACGCAAGCTGCGCGAGGAACCCCGCACCCTGGAATCGCTGGGCGAGGAGCTGGGCCTGTCCAAGGAACGCGTCCGCCAGCTGGAAGCCGCGGCCTTTGCCAAGATGCGCCGCAGCCTTGAAGCCCAGTCGCGCGAAGTGCATCACTTCCTGACCTGAACCGGCAAGGGGGCGCGGATGCGCTGGATCATTGTCACGGCCACCGTTCTGGCGGCGGCCCAAGGCGCGGCGCGCGAGATTGCGCCCGCCGACCTTCAGGCCCTGCCGCCCGCTGATGTGGTCATTCTGGGCGAGGTGCACGACAACCCCCTGCACCACGACCATCAGGCGCAGGCGGTCGCGGCGCTGGCCCCCCGCGCGCTGGTGTTCGAGATGCTGACCCCCGAACAGGCCGCCCGCGCCACGCCCGACCTGCGCCGCGACCAAGCGGCGCTACAGGCGGCGCTTGGCTGGGACGCCTCGGGCTGGCCGGATTTCGCCATGTATTACCCGATCTTTGCCGCCGCCCCGGGGGCCGCGATCCTGGGCGCCGCGATCCCGCGCGACCGGCTGCGCGCCGCGGTGACCGAGGGGGCCGCCACCGTCTTCGGCGACGAGGCCGGCCGCTATGGCCTGAATACCCCGCTGGTGCCCGAGGATCAGGCCGCGCGCGAGGATGAACAGATGCAGGCCCATTGCAACGCCCTGCCGGCGGCGATGCTGCCCGGCATGGTCCAGGCGCAACGGCTGCGCGATGCGGCCCTGGCCCAGGCCGCCGTGCAGGCCATGGACCAGACCGGCGGGCCGGTGGCGGTGATCACCGGGTCGGGCCATGCCCGCACCGATCAGGGCGTGCCTGCGGCACTGGCGCTGGCCGCGCCGGGCCTGCGGGTGCTGTCGATCGGCCAGCTGGAAGGCCCGCCCGAGGGCACGCCGCCCTTCGACCTGTGGCTGGTCACCGCGCCTGCGCCGCGCGAAGACCCCTGCGCCAGCTTTCAGAACGGCGGTTGAGTTCGCCCCTTGCCCCCCCTAAACCAGTGCAGGGCCAAGGAGACCGGGGCATGCTGACAGGCAGGCGAATCCTTCTGATCGTCTCGGGCGGGATCGCGGCGGTGAAGGTGCCCGACCTGATCCGCCGCCTGCGCGAGGCGGGTGCCGCCGTGACCCCGGTCATGACCCGCGCGGCCGAGGAATTCGTGACCCCCCTGTCGCTGGCCGCCCTCGCCGGCCATCCGGTGCACCGCACGCTGTTCGACCTGACGGCCGAGGCCGAGATGGGCCATATCGAACTGTCGCGCAGCGCCGATCTGATCCTGGTCGCGCCCGCCACGGCCGACCTGATGGCGCGGATGGCGGCGGGGCTGGCGGACGACCTGGCCTCGACCCTGCTGCTGGCCACCGACACGCCGGTGCTGATCGCACCCGCGATGAACGTGCGGATGTGGCAGCACCCGGCCACGCAGCGCAACCTGGCGCGGCTGATGGCCGACGGCATCCGCGTCGTGGGCCCGGGCGAGGGCGCCATGGCCTGCGGCGAATTCGGCCCCGGCCGCATGGCCGAGGTGCCCGACATCCTGGCCGCGGTGCAGGCGATGCTGGCCGCGGGGCCGCTGACGGGGCGGCATGTGCTGGTGACCTCGGGGCCCACCCACGAACCGATCGACCCGGTGCGCTATATCGCCAACCGCTCCTCGGGCGCGCAGGGGACCGCCATTGCCGCGGCTCTGCGCGACCTGGGCGCACGGGTGACCTTTGTCACCGGCCCGGCCAGCGTGCCGCCACCGGCTGGCGTCGATGTGGTGCGGGTGGAAACCGCGCAGCAGATGCTGGCCGCCGTGCAGGCCGCGCTGCCCGCCGATGCCGCCGTCATGGCGGCGGCCGTGGCCGACTGGCGCGTGGCCAATGCCGCCCCGGTCAAGATGAAGAAGGACGGGACCGGCCGCCCGCCGACGCTGGACTTCGCCGAGAACCCCGACATCCTGGCTACCGTCTCGGCCGGCCCCGACCGGCCGCGCCTGGTGGTTGGTTTTGCCGCCGAAACCCATGACGTGCTGGCCCATGCCGCGGCCAAACGCGCGCGCAAGGGCTGCGACTGGATCGTGGCCAACGACGTGCGGCCCGCGACGGGGATCATGGGCGGCGCCGAGAATGCCGTCACGCTGTTGACGGCCGATGTGGCCGAGACCTGGCCGCGCCTGCCCAAGGATGAGGTGGCCCGGCGCCTGGCCGCCCGCATCGCCGAGGCCCTGTCGTGAGCGCAAGATTTTCGAGAAAATCTTGCGAAGAATTTTCGCCGAAAATTCTTTCGCCGTGGGACCCGCGCGCATGACCCCCCAGGTCGCCCTGCAGTGGGAGGACTGGGCCGACCGGTCGCTGGGCCTGCCCGCCTATGCGACGGCGGGGGCGGCCGGGGCGGACCTGCGCGCCAACCTGCGGCCTGAGGATCGCGCGGCGGGCTTCACGCTGGACCCGATGCATCGCGCGGTGATCCCCACCGGGCTGCGGCTGCAGGTCCCGCCGGGGTTCGAGGTGCAGCTGCGTCCGCGATCGGGTCTGGCGCTGCACCACGGCCTGTCGATGCCCAACAGCCCCGGCACCATCGACAGCGATTATCGCGGGCCCTTGGGGGTGCTGCTGGTCAATCTGGGGCGCGAGCCCTTCACGATCCGTCACGGCGACCGGATCGCGCAGATGGTGGTGGCGCCGGTGGTGCAGGCCCGCTTTGTCGAGGTCGCGGCGCTGGCGCCGACGCCGCGCGGCGCCGGCGGGTTTGGGTCGACCGGGGTGGGCTGATGGCGCTGGTTCTGGCGATGGCGGCGGCGATCTGGGGGGC
>JACXUX010000480.1 GCA_014763725.1 Rhodobacterales bacterium | reverse complement strand
GCTGCTTTAAATTGAGTTAGTTCAATTGGTTCAGATTGTTTGATAATATGTTTCATTTACCAATAACCTCTTTTCTTCTAATAAGTAACTCTGCTTTTAAAAGATCTGAGTCTTCTCCAATATCATTTTTTAAAGATATAATTTTTTCCTTTGCTAATGCAAAATCATTTTTATCTATCAAATCATATATTTCATCAAAATATTTTTTTACACCATTTGGTCTTGTTGTGTCTAAGCCCATTAAATCTTCTAAAATTCTATCTACATTTTTTCCATATGACTCTATAGGTTTTTCACAAGTTACTTTCATATCTATTTGCTTCAATCTAAAAAGATTTTCAGCTCTTGTATGAGTGATAATATGAGGCGAGTGAGTAGTCATGATAAATTGACACTTTGTAAATACAGATGGGAATTTTTCTATAACCATTCTCTGCCATTTTGGATGTAAGTGTAAATCTATTTCATCAATTAATACTATTGCTTCTCCATCTAATGGATTTGATAAATTTGGATTCGCAATAGATAATCGCCTTGATAAATCTCCAATCATAGATAATAATACTTTTTCTCCATCTGATAGTTGATTTACACTTAATTTTTTACCATTTTTCTCAACTTCAAGTCTTAATGGGCTTCTTCTAACTCTAAAATTTTTAAACTCTGGTAAAAAAAGCTCCCAAGCCATTCTAACTGCATCTAAAGATTTATCTGTAGTTTTTACAATACTATTAGCATTATTTTCATTTTCTAAATCTTCTCTTTCTCTAAACCATTCAAAAAATGTTCTGAAATTTGCACCACCACCAAGAGCATCATCATAAGCAGATAATACATCAAAATTATGCTTATTTTTGATTCTAAGAGGAATATCAATAACAGCACGATTTATTGGATAATAAACGAATAATGGTAAACTAATTGGATGATTATCTGCAATTTGAGATTGAATATATTTTGAAAATCTATTTAAATCTGTATAATCACTTTTTTCTTCAGGTGTACCATGACCTTTTCTAGCTTTTACAATTTTCCATTTAGCAGCACTTGTTTCCAGTTCAATTGTTGAAAATGATGCACCATTTTTAATATCATTCTCTGTAATAGGTTTTCCAGAACTTCCACTATGCTTTATACGGTTCACAGCCCATGAAAGCATAATAACTGTAGCATCAAGTATTGAAGATTTACC
>JACXUX010000160.1 GCA_014763725.1 Rhodobacterales bacterium | reverse complement strand
GTGCGGGCCGGGGGCCGCGCGGTCGCCCGTCCGCAGGGGACGGCTTGACCCCTGCCGCACAGGGTGCCGTGATGGACGCGATCGCCCCGACCCACCGAATGGACCCTGCCCGTGCCGCTTGACCCCGTGACCCCCGTGCCGCTGACCCATGACCTGTTGCGCGCCGACATCCTGCGCCATCTGACCTATACGCTGGGCAAGGATGCCGACCATGCCAGCCTCTCCGACTGGCGCATGGCGCTGAGCCACGCGATCCGCGACCGGATCGTGGAGCCCTGGTTCGCCTCGACCCGCCGCACCTGGGCCGAGGGGCGCAAGCGCGTCTACTACCTGTCGATGGAATTCCTGATCGGCCGCCTGCTGGAAGACGCCTGCGTCAACCTGGGCCTGCGCGAGGCCGCGGCCGCCGCCATGGCCGACCTGGGCCAGGACTTCGCCGCCGTGGTCGAGGATGAACCCGACGCCGCCTTGGGCAACGGCGGGCTGGGCCGGCTGGCGGCCTGTTTCATGGAAAGCATGGCGACGCTGGGCTGCCCGGCCTATGGCTATGGCATCCGCTATGAATACGGGCTGTTCCGCCAGCGGTTCGAGAACGGGATGCAGGTCGAAACCCCCGAGGACTGGCTGAAACAGCAGCATCCCTGGGAATTCGAACGCCCCGAGGCCGCCTATACCGTGGGCTTGAAGGGCCATGTCTTCCACGACCAGGGGCGCGAGACCTGGGAGCCCGGCGAAACCGTCTGCGCCTGGGCCTATGACACGCCGGTGATCGGCTGGGGCGGCCGCTGGGCCAACACGCTGCGGCTGTGGGCAGCCAAGCCCACGACGCAGTTCGACCTGGACCGGTTCAACCGCGGCGACTATGCTGCGGCGGCCGAGCCCGAGACGCTGGCCCGCACGCTGAGCCGCGTGCTCTATCCCGACGACACGACCTATCAGGGCAAGGAGCTGCGGCTGAAGCAGGAATACTTCCTGACCTCGGCCGCGCTGCAGGACATCCTGCGCCGGCATCTGGCGGGGGGGCTGGCCTTGCGCGACCTGCCGAAACATGTCGCCATCCAGATGAACGACACCCATCCCGCCATCGCGGGGCCGGAACTGATCCGCCTGCTGCACGACGACCACGGGATCGAGTTTGCCGAGGCGCTGGGGATCGCGCGCGCCTGCCTGGGCTATACCAACCACACCCTGCTGCCCGAGGCGCTGGAACGCTGGGCGACCTTCACCTTCGGCAACGTGCTGCCGCGCCACATGCAGATCGTCGAGCGCATCGACCAGTGGCACCGCGACGAACACCCCGGCCGGCCGCATTACGTGGGCATCGTCAAGCATCACGAGGTGCGGATGGGCGAGCTGGCCTTCGTGATGTCGCACCGGGTCAACGGGGTCTCGGCGCTGCATACCGACCTGGTCAAGAAGAACCTGTTCCCCGAACTGCACGCCCTGCACCCCGACCGGATCATCAACCAGACCAACGGCGTCACGCCGCGCCGCTGGCTGCGGATGTGCAACCGCCCGCTGTCGGACCTGATCACCGACACCATCGGCACGGGATGGGAGGATCATCTGGACCGGCTGACGGGGCTGGAGCCGCATGTCGACGACTCGGGCTTTCGCGACGCCTTTGCCGCGGCCAAGCGGCAGAACAAGGTGGCCCTGGCGGGCTGGATTCACGAACACTGCGGCGTCACGGTCAGCCCCGATGCGATGTTCGACGTCCAGATCAAGCGCATCCACGAATACAAGCGGCAGCTTCTGAACATCCTGCAGACCGTGGCGCACTGGCATGCGATCCGCCAGAACCCGAACGGCAACTGGGTGCCGCGGGTCAAGATCTTCGGCGGCAAGGCCGCGCCCGGCTATGCCGTGGCCAAGGAGATCATCCACCTGATCAACGACGTGGCGGCCACGATCAACGCCGATCCGGTCACGCGCGACCTGCTGACCGTGATCTATCCGCCGAACTACAACGTCAGCCTGGCCGAACGGCTGATCCCGGCGGCGGATCTGTCCGAACAGATCTCGACCGCGGGGAAAGAGGCCTCGGGCACCGGCAACATGAAGTTCATGCTGAACGGCGCGCCCACCATCGGCACGCTGGACGGCGCCAATGTCGAAATCCGGGCCGAGGTGGGGGCCGAGAACTTCTTCCTGTTCGGCCTGACCGCCGAGGAGGTCGTCCGCCGGCGCGAGGATCCCGACCATGCCCGCAAGGCGATCGAGGCCAGCCAGCCCCTGCAGGACGTGCTGATGATGGTGGCCGAGGGCCGCTTCAGCCCCGGCCAGCCCGACCGCTATCACGGCCTGGTCGACCGCGTCTGGCATCACGACGACTTCCTGGTGGCGGTCGATTTCGCCGCCTACGACGCCGCACAGGCCCGGGCCGATGCGGCCTATGCAGACCGGGACGCCTGGGTCAGGATGGCGGCGATGAACACGGCGCGGGCGGGGTTCTTTTCGTCCGACCGCACGATCCGCGGTTACATGGCCGATGTATGGGATGTGACGCCGGCACTCTAGCGGCTGGGCAGGGGGGGGACGCGATGACGTCAGAGGAGCGGGTGGCACCCGACGTTGCCCGGGCGATCGCCCAAGGCGCGCATGGCGATCCCTTTGGCGTGCTGGGCCTGCATCCGCGCGGCGCGGCCTGGGTGTTCGCGGCCTTCGTCCCCGGGGCGGACCGGCTGTGGATCCTGCCCGAGGCGGCCGAGCCGCTGGCCGCCGACCCCTATCCGGACCTGCCGGGCTTCTTCACCGCCGAACTGCCCGAATGGGTGCCCTACCGGCTGCGCGCGGCCCATGCCACGGCGGAATGGGATTTCCAGGACCCCTTCCGCCACGGCCCCGTGCTGGGCGAGCTGGACGAATACCTGCTGGGCGAGGGCACGCACCGCCGCCTGTGGCAGGTGCTGGGTGCCCATCCCCTTGCGCATGAGGGCACGACGGGCGTGCATTTCGCCGTCTGGGCGCCCAATGCCGAACGGGTCAGCGTGGTGGGCGATTTCAACATCTGGGACGGTCGGCGCCACCCGATGCGCCGGCGCGGGCCCACGGGGGTGTGGGAAACCTTCATCCCGGGCCTGGCCGAGGGCGCGATCTACAAATACGAGATCCGCGGCCCAGGCGGGGCGATCCTGCCGCTCAAGGCCGATCCGGTGGGCTTTGGCGCCGAACACCCGCCCGCCACCGCCAGCGTGGTGCGCGCGATCCGCGGCGACTGGTCGGATGCCGACTGGATGGCGACCCGCGCCGCCCGCAACGGGATCGAGGCGCCGATCTCGATCTACGAGGTCCATCTGGGGTCCTGGCGGCGCGCGGCCGACAACCGGATGCTGAGCTATGCGGAACTGGCCGACCAGCTGGTGGCCCATGCCGCCGACATGGGCTTCACCCATCTCGAACTGCTGCCCATTTCCGAACATCCGTTCGACGGCAGCTGGGGCTATCAGCCCGTGGGCCTGTTCGCCCCCACCATCCGGCACGGCACGCCGGACGAATTCCGCGCCCTGGTCGATGCCGCCCACCGCCGCGGGCTGGGCGTGATCCTGGACTGGGTGCCCGGCCATTTCCCGACCGATCCGCACGGGCTGGGCCGGTTCGACGGCACGGCGCTTTACGAACATGCCGACCCGCGCGAAGGCTTTCACCAGGACTGGAACACGCTGATCTACAACTACGGCCGGACCGAGGTCGCCAATTACCTGGTGTCGAACGCGCTCTACTGGCTGGAGGAATACCACATCGACGGGCTGCGGGTGGATGCGGTGGCCTCGATGCTCTATCGCGACTACAGCCGCCGGGCGGGCGAATGGGTGCCCAATGTCCACGGCGGGCGCGAGAACTACGAGGCGATCGAACTGCTGCGGCGGATGAACGTGATCGCCTATGGCGAATGCCCCGGCATCCTGACCGCGGCCGAGGAAAGCACGGCCTTTCCCGGCGTGACGCGCCCGGCGCATCAGGGGGGGCTGGGCTTCGGCTTCAAGTGGAACATGGGCTGGATGAACGACACCCTGGCCTATATGGGGCGCGACCCGATCCACCGCCGCTGGCACCACCACCAGATGACCTTCGGCCTGCATTACGCCTGGTCGGAAAACTACATCCTGCCGCTGTCGCATGACGAGGTGGTGCACGGCAAGGGCACGCTGCTGGCCCGCATGCCGGGCGATGGCGCGTTGAAATTCGCAGGGCTTCGCGCCTATTTCGCCTTCATGTGGGCGCATCCGGGCAAGAAGCTGCTGTTCATGGGCCAGGAATTCGCCCAGGGCGCGGAATGGAACCACGACCGGGGCCTGGACTGGCACCTGCTGGACCATCCCGCCCATGCCGGCGTGCAGCGGCTGGTGCGCGATCTGAACCGGCTCTACCGCGAGACGCCCGCGCTGCATGTGAACGACTGCCGCCCCGAGGGGTTCGAGTGGATCGAGCCCGATGCCGCCGAGGCCAGCGTCTATGCCTGGGCGCGCAAGGGGCGGGCGGGCGATCCGATGGTGGTGATGGTGGCCAACATGACGCCGGTCGACCGCACCTGGCGGCTGGGCCTGCCTGCGCCCGGCCGCTGGGACGAGGTGCTGAACACCGACTCGGCCTTCTATGGCGGGGGCGACATCGGCAATCTGGGCGCGGTGGTGGCCGAGGACGTGCCCTGGCACGGGCGCGCGCAGTCGGCCGTCGTCACGCTGCCGCCCATGGCGACGATCCTGTTCCGGCAGGCGGATGTGCCGCAGGCCCCGCCGCCGCGGCGGCGCGCGGCCAAGGCCGCGCCCCGGCCTGCGGCACCCGCCGCCGCCGCCGAACCGGCCGCCGCGAAACCGGCCCGCACGCGGCGCAAGACCGCGGCCGCCGCCGACACGCCGCCCCCGGCCGCGCCCGAGGGATCAGGAAAAGGACCGCGCAAGGCCCCGCGCCCGCGCGCAAAGGGAGGCAAGGAATGAAACCCAGACCGAACACCCGTCTTGCCAGCCAGGCCATGGCCTTCGTCCTGGCCGGCGGCCGCGGCAGCCGGCTGAAGGAACTGACCGACACCCGAGCCAAACCGGCCGTCTATTTCGGCGGCAAGACGCGGATCATCGACTTTGCGCTGTCGAACGCGCTGAACTCGGGCATCCGCAAGATGGCCATCGCCACCCAATACAAGGCGCACAGCCTGATCCGGCACTGCCAGCGCGGCTGGAACTTCTTTCGCGCCGAACGCAACGAATACCTGGACATCCTGCCCGCCAGCCAGCGGGTGAACGAAACCAAATGGTATCTGGGCACCGCCGATGCCGTGGCGCAGAACATCGACATCGTCGACAGCTACAACATCCGCTATGTCGTGATCCTGGCCGGCGATCACATCTACAAGATGGATTACGAGATCATGCTGCAGCAGCATGTGGCCACGGGGGCCGACGTGACCATCGGCTGCCTGACCGTGCCGCTGGCCGAGGCAACGGCCTTCGGCGTGATGGATGTCGACGGCACGGGGCGGATCACGGCCTTTCTGGAAAAGCCCGCGAACCCGCCGCACATCCCGGGCGATCCGGCGCATGCGCTGGCCAGCATGGGGATCTATGTCTTCGACTGGGCGTTCCTGCGCGACCTGCTGCTGCGCGACATGGCCGACCCCAATTCCAGCCACGATTTCGGTAACGACCTGATCCCGCAGATCCTGCGCGGCGGCAAGGCGATGGCGCACCGCTTTGCCGACAGCTGCGTGACCTCGGGGCTGGAGACCGAGCCCTACTGGCGCGACGTGGGCACGATCGACGCCTTCTGGCAGGCCAACATCGACCTGACCGATTTCGTGCCGAAGCTCGACCTTTACGACAACGCCTGGCCGATCTGGACCTATGCCGAGATCGTGCCGCCGGCCAAGTTCATCCATGACGAGGTGGGCAGGCGCGGGTCGGCGGTGTCGTCGCTGGTGTCGGGCGACTGCATCGTGTCGGGGTCCGAGGTGCGCAATTCGCTGCTGTTCACCGGCTGCCGGGCGCATTCCTATGCGTCGCTGGAACATGTGGTGGCGCTGCCCTATGTGACGGTGAACCGAAGCGCCAGCCTGCGCAACTGCGTGATCGACCGCGGCGTGACCATCCCCGAGGGGCTGGTGGTGGGCGAGGATCCCGAGGAGGACGCCCGCTGGTTCCGCCGCACCGACCAGGGGATCGTGCTGATCACCCAGACCATGCTGAACGCCCGCGCCGCCCGGCTGGGTTGACGCCCGGGTTGACGCCCGGGTTGACGCCCGGGTTGACAGGGGCCGGGGCCATCTGGCGGCGCGAGGGATGACGAAGGGCGGGGGGCTGTCTGCCCCCCGCACCCCCCGAGGGTATTTGGGTCAAGAGGAAGAGGACGGTGGTGGATCAGGGGCGGGTTCTGTCGGTCGCATCGGAATGCGTGCCCCTGCTGAAGACCGGGGGCCTGGCCGATGTGGTGGGGGCGCTGCCGGCCGCGATGGCGGGGCAGGGCTGGGACATGCGGGTGCTGATGCCGGCCTATCGGCCGCTGCGGGCGCTCTGTGCCGGCTGGCCAGAGGTCTGGGCCGAGGACGACCTGTGGGGCGGGCGCGGCGTGGTGCGGGCCGGCCGCGTGGACGGGACCGCGATGCTGCTGCTGGATGCGCCGCATCTGTTCGACCGCGAGGGCGGGCCCTACAACGGGCCGGGCGGCGACTGGGGGGACAACCCGCAGCGCTTTGCCGCGCTGTCCTGGGCGGGGGCGCAGATCGCGCGGGCGGGGCTGGCCGATGGCTGGCGGCCGCAGGTGCTGCATGCACATGACTGGCAGGCGGGGCTGGCGCCAGCCTATCT
>JACXUX010000479.1 GCA_014763725.1 Rhodobacterales bacterium | reverse complement strand
GGCAGTGGTTAAGCCCTTGTGGCAGCCGAGCAGCAAATAAATCCCCCTCGTTCCCCCTTTTTCAAAGGGGGAGGCGAAATGCTTAAGGAACCTCTGATTGAATCGAAAATACGGGGCGGCTGACGTTCAACGCGATTTTTTTCGCTTGATGAGCCGGTTTTGGCTGAAAATCTCCCTGAATTTCAGCATTTCGACGGTTTTTGGGCAGATCTTCCCTGTGTTCATGCCGCCAGTCTCCCGCGCAGCAGGTAAAGATTCGCCAGTACCATCAGGCTCATGACCTGCGCACGGTTTTTTTCCAGCCCCTTGTAGCGTACCCGCCGGTAGCCAAACTGGCATTTGATGATCCGAAACAGGTGTTCAATACGCGCACGGATACTCGATTGCTGCCGGTTGCGTTTGCGCTGCTTGCGGCTCAGGTCGCCGTGCCCGGGTTTGCGTTTGTCGTTTACTTTCCAGTGAATGCCCAGTGCCCGTGCGCCTCGCTTGTATTCGTCGCTGCTGTAACCGGCATCACCGAAAATGACCTGGTCGCTTGCCCGCAGCAGCTTCGGAAGTTGATTGATGTCCGCTTCATTGGCCGCCGTGACCGTCACTGTGTGGGCGGCGCCGCTGTCGACATCGGCACCGATATGAATCTTCATGCCGAAATACCACTGCTTGCCTTTGCGGGTCTGATGCATCTCGGGGTCGCGCTCACCCTTGGCATTCTTGGTGGAAGGCGAGGCTGCAATGAGCGTCGCGTCCACCATCGTCCCCCTGGATACCTGCAGGCCGCGTGACAGCAGGTGCGCATTCACGGCCTCGAAAAGCCGCTCGGTCAGCGCGTGCTTCTCCAGTAAATGCCGGAATTTGAGGATCGTGGTCTCGTCCGGAATGCGATCTTCACACAGCTCCAGACCCGCGAACCGACGCATCGATTCTACCTCGTAGAGCGCGTCCTCCATCATCGGGTCGGACAGATTGAACCACTGCTGCATCAGGTAGATCCGCAGCATGGTCGTGATGCCGATCGGCTGGCCGCCGCGCCGCCCTGATTTGGGATAGTACGGTTCAATCACCGCTTCGAACTGTGGCCACGGCACGCACGCTTGCATCTGCTCAAGAAACAACTCCTTGCGCGTCTTTTTCTTCTTCGACGCAAAGCTCAGCGAGGCAAAACTTGTCTGTTTCATCGATCCGGCACCTAACACGATGG
>JACXUX010000159.1 GCA_014763725.1 Rhodobacterales bacterium | reverse complement strand
AGCCCGCGCCCGCCCAGCGTCATGGGCGACAGCAGCAGGTCGCGCCGGGCATAGCCCGCGGTGGTGGCATTGGCGACGTTCGAGGCGATCAGCGCCGTGGAACGCGAGGCAGCATTCAGCCCCGACAGGGCCGCGGCAAGAGAGGCGGAAAGGCTCATTCAGCGGCTCATCGCTTGAGGTTGGTGGTTTCCTGCAGCATCTCGTCCGCCGTCTGGATGATCTTGACGCTGGACGAATAGGCGCGCTGGGTCTGGATCATCTGGGTCAGCTCGGCCGCGACATCGGTCGCAGATTCCTCGCGCGCATAGCCCAGGATGTTGCCGGTGGGCCCGTCGCCCGCATCATAGAGGTAGAAGGCGCCGCTCTGCGGGGTGACCTGGTAGCTCATCCCGTCGGCCACAGCCAGGCCGTTGGGGTTGGGCACGTTGACCAGCGGCACCTGATAGAGCCGGCGGCTGAAGCCCTGGTCGTAGATGCCCATCAGGCTGCCGTCGGGCAGCACCTCAACCCCCAGCAGGTTGGCGACGGGCGCGCCGTCGCGGCTGATCTGGCCGGGGCTGAAGCTGTCGGACAGCTGCGTCATGCCGCCCAGTTCGCCCGGCGCGCCGATGTCCAGCGTCAGGGGGCCCCCCGCCACCTCCAGCGCCAGGGCGCCTGTCGCCGGATCATAGGGCCCGCCCGAGATGCGCTGCACCCCCGTCAGCAGCCCGGGCGATTCGCGGCTGCCGTCAAAGGTCAGCCGGTATTCGCCGATCACCGCCCCGCCCGAGGCGCTGTCGCGGATCGTCATCGTCCACTGGTTCGAGGCGCCCTCGGCCGGGACGGTGGGGGTAAAGGTGATTTCCAGCGATTCGGTCGTGCCCAGGTTGCCGTAATAGTCGACCGACAGCGATTGCGGGTCGCCCGCCGCGCCCGCCTCGGTCGCGGTGGCGGGCAGGTTCACGGCCAGGCCCACCTGCGTCGTCGGGTCGCCCGCGACCTGCGTGGTGTTGATGCGGACGGGTTCCAGCCCCGCCATCGTGTCGCGCGACGGGGGGGCCACGCTGCCGTCGGACCCCGCGGGCCAACCCATCAGCACCAGCCCCGTTTCGGTGCGCAACAACCCGTTGGCATCGACGCGGAAGGCCCCCGTCGTGACCAGCGAGACCGGATAGGATCCGCCGCGCCCCACCGCGCCCAGCTGCGTCACCGGCAGCATGCCGCGCCCGTCCACCGCCAGGTCGGTCGGGTTGTCCGAGGCCAGCAGCGCCCCGCCACGGTCGATCAGCCGGGTGCTGTAGGCGGTGACCCCGCCGGCCGAATAGATGCCCCGATTCGAGCCCAGGTTCACCAGCGCGCTGAAATCGGTCACCACCCGCCGATAGCCATAGGTCGAGGCATTGGCGATGTTGTCCGAAATCGTGGCCATCTGCATGGCGCTGGCATTCAGCCCGGCCACCCCTGCATTGAGCGAGGAGGAAATCGACATCCGCACACCTTTCTGCCGCCCGGGGCCTAGCTGCCCCGGACTGCATAGTGCGCGCGTCGCCTTAACCGCCCCCTAACGGCAATGCCTCAGCGATCGGTTCGCAGCAGGATCACCTCGACCCGGTTGTTGCGTGGCGCCCGGGCGTCGGCGGTGACGGGCATGCGGTCGGCATGGCCCGTCACGCGGCGGAACCGCGCCGGGGGCAGGCCGGCCGTCTCGATCAGCCGGCGCAGGCCCTGCGCGCGTTCCGCCGACAGGTCCCAGACCGGATTGTCGATCAGCACGATCGGATAGGTCCGCACATGACCCGACACCGCGACCGGATTGGTCGCCACGGCCAGCACCTCGGCCAGCAGGGTGGCGATCTGGATCAGCACCGGTTCGGGCTGGGCGGTGTCGCCCTGGAACAGCGGCGCCTCGGGCAGGTCGAAGATCTCGATCGTCAGTCCCTCATCCGTGACGCGGGTGACGACATGGCGCAGCAGCCGACGCATCGTCTCGCTTTCGCCGGCCTGGGCCAGCAGCGCCTGTTCCACCTGCTGCAGCTGGCGCATCTCGGCCGCGCGGGCGGCGTCCTGCGCGCTGTCCTGCACGCCGCGGGCGGCGTCGGCCTCGGTCGGGCGGCGGTCCGAGGCGCCGGTACCCATCCGGGCCAGCGTTTCTTCGGCAAAGACGCTGTCGCCGGCCAGCGCGCCCTCCCCCCCGCCTGACACGGGGTTCACCGGCACGGACGGATTGAAATAATCCGCCAGCCCCTTTCGCTGTTTTTCCGTCGTCGCGTTCAGCAGCCACATCAGCATGAAGAAGGCCATCATCGCCGTCACGAAATCGGCGTAGGCCACCTTCCAGGCGCCGCCGTGATGCCCCCCGGCCACGACGTTCTTCCTGCGCTTGATGATGACTGGCGCGGCATTGCGCGGCCCGGCCATCCAGACACCCTTCGTTCACCCGGGCACAGGCTAGGCAGGGTGACGTCAACATCCCGTTAACCCGCGGCATTTTAGGCGTCGGGCGCCCCGCACCGCCCGGGGTTGGACAGGACGCCCCGCCTCTGCTAGCTGCGGATCACTTGAACCGGAGCACGCCCGTGGACCATTTCCTCTACCGCGACGGCACGCTGCATGCCGAAGACGTGCCCCTGGCCAAGATTGCCGCGACCGTGGGCACGCCCTTCTACTGCTATTCCGCGGCCACGCTGACGCGCCACTACCAGCTGTTCGAACAGGCGCTGGCGTCGATGCCGCACCTGGTGTGCTTTGCCATCAAGTCGCTGTCGAACGTGGCGGTGCTGAAGCTGCTGGGCGATCTGGGCGCGGGGATGGACGTGGTCTCGGGCGGGGAATACCGCCGCGCCCGGGCCGCAGGTGTTCCGGGCGAGCGCATCGTCTTTTCCGGTGTGGGCAAGACGCGCGAGGAGATGCGCCTGGCCCTGCAGGGCGGCATCCGCCAGTTCAACGTGGAAAGCGAACCCGAACTGCGCGCCCTGTCCGAGGTGGCGGTGTCGCTGGGCACCGTCGCGCCCATCGCGATCCGCGTGAACCCCGATGTCGATGCCAAGACCCACGCCAAGATCGCCACCGGCAAGGCGGAAAACAAGTTCGGCATCCCCATCACCCGCGCGCCGGGCGTCTATGCCGAGGCCGCGCGCCTGCCCGGGATCGAGGTCGTGGGCATCGACGTGCATATCGGCAGCCAGCTGACCGACCTGGCCCCGTTCGAGGCCGCCTTTGCCCGCGTGGCCGATCTGACGGTGGCCCTGCGCGCGCAGGGCCATGCCATCCGCCGGCTGGATCTGGGCGGGGGCCTGGGCATTCCCTATACCCGCTCGAACGAGGCGCCGCCGCTGCCCGCGGACTATGGCGCGATGATCCGGCGCACCGTGGGCCATCTGGGCTGCGAGATCGAGATCGAGCCCGGCCGGCTGATTTCCGGCAATGCGGGCGTGCTGGTGTCTCAGGTGATCTGGGTCAAACGGGGCGAGGACCGCGACTTCCTGATCGTCGATGCGGCGATGAACGATCTGGTCCGCCCCTCGATGTATGACGCCCATCACGACATCGTGGCGGTGGCCGAACCGCCCGCGGGCAGCCCCACGCAACCCTATGACGTGGTGGGCCCGATCTGCGAGACGGGCGACACCTTCGCCCGCGGCCGCGACCTGCCGCTGCTGGCCGAGGGCGACCTGATCGCGTTCCGCAGTGCCGGGGCCTATGGCGCGGTGATGGCCAGCGAATACAACACCCGCCCCCTGGTGCCCGAGGTGCTGGTGCGGGACGATCACTTCGCTGTCATACGCGCGCGGCCGACGTTTGACGAAATCCTGAATCGCGATACCGTTCCGGTGTGGCTCTGACCTGGCGGGGCCGCGATCCCGCGGACGGCAGGGGCGGCCCCATCCGATGACCCAAGACACCGACGCTGCGCGCATCCTGGCCCGTCTGGCCTGGCCGATCCGGGTCACCTGGGCGGGTCTGTGGGCGGAACGTCTGGCGCGGGCCTTCTGGCCGGCCTGGTCGCTGGCGCTGGTGGCGCTGGCGGCGCTGGCCTTTGGCGTGCAGGACCATCTGCCGCTGGCGCTGGCACAGGGTCTGGTGGGCGGGGCGGGGCTGGCGCTGGCCGTGCTGGTCGCGCTGGGACTGCGCCGCTTCCGCCGCCCCTTGCGGGCCGAGGCGCTGGCGCGCCTGGATGCCGCCCTACCCGGCCGGCCGCTGGCCGCGCTGACCGATGCCCAGGCGATCGGGGCGGGCGACCCGGCCTCGGCCGCGGTCTGGGCGGCGCATCTGGCGCGCATGGCGGCCCGCGCGCAGACCGCCCGCCCGGTGCAGCCCGACCTGCGGCTGGCCAGCCGCGACCGCTATGCCCTGCGCTATGCCGCGCTGACGGCGCTGGTGATGGCGGCGCTGTTCGGGTCGATCTGGCGGGCGGGCAGCGTCACCGCGCTGACCCCCGGCGCGGGCCCGGGTCTGGCTGGCGGGCCGGTGTGGGAAGGCTGGGCCCAGCCCCCGGCCTATACCGGGCGCCCCAGCCTCTACCTGCCCGATCTGGCGGCCGGCACGCTGGAACTGCCGGTGGGCACCCGCCTCAGCCTGCGGCTGTATGGCGAGGTGGGCGCGCTGCGGGTGGAACAGGATGTCGCCGCCCCCGAGGCGACCACCGCCCAGACGGTGGCCGAGGCGCCGGCGCAGGATTTCGTCCTGGCGGCGTCCGGCCGGCTGGCGGTGGTGGGGCCCGGCGGCCGCGAATGGCAGATCGTGGCCCTGCCCGACCGCGCCCCGACCGTCGCCGTGGCGGGCGAGATCACGCGCGAAACCGGCGGGCGGCTGAACCAGCCCTTCACCGCCGCGGACGACTATGGAGTGGTCGCGGGCCAGGCGAGTTTCGCGCTGGACCTGGCCGCCGTCGACCGCCGCCATGGCCTGGCCATCGACCCCGAACCGCGTGACCCCGTGACGCTGGACCTGCCGATGCCGCTGTCGGGCGACCGTGCCGAGGTGGCCGAGACGCTGGTCGACGACCTGTCGAAACATCCCTTTGCCAACCTGCCCGTGCGCCTGTCCCTGCAGGCCGAGGATGCGGCAGGCCAGGTCGGCCTGTCCGACCCTGTCTCGGTGGTGCTGCCGGGGCGGCGCTTCTTCGACCCGCTGGCCGCCGCGGTGATCGAACTGCGCCGCGACCTGCTTTGGTCGGCCGACAACGCGCCCCGGTCCGCCCAGATCCTGCGCGCCATCACCCACCGGCCCGAGGACATCCTGCGGTCCGAACGCGCCTTCCTGCGGCTGCGGGTGCTGATGCGCGATCTGGACCGCGCCCTGGCCGAGGGGCCCCTGCCCCCCGACCGCCGCGATGACTTTGCCGAGGCGCTGTGGGAAATCGCCCTGCTGGTCGAAGAGGGCGATCTGGCCAGCGCACTGGAACGGCTGCGCCGCGCCCAGGACCGCCTGGACGAGGCGATCCGCAACGGCGCCGACCCGTCGGAAATCCAGGAACTGATGGACGACCTGCGCCAGGCGCTGGACGACTACATGCGCCAGCTGGCGCAAGAGGCCGAGCGCAACGGCGACGACCCCCAGATGCAGCAGGACCTGCAGGGCATGCAGATGTCGGGCAACCAGCTGCAGGAGATGCTCGACCAGCTGCAGCAGCTGATGGAAGAGGACCGGATGGCCGAGGCCGCCGAGCTGATGGAGATGCTGCGCCGGCTGATGGAAAACATGCAGGTCACCCAGGGCCAGGGCGGCCAGGGCCAGCAGGCGCTGCGCGACCTGTCCGAAACGCTGCGCGACCAGCAGGGGCTCAGCGACGATGCCTTCCGCGCGTTGCAGGACCAGTTCGGCCAGCAGGGACAGCCGGGCCAGCCCGGGCAACCCGGCCAGCCGGGGCAGCCGGGCCAATCCGGGCAGCCGGGCCAGCCGGGGCAGCAGGGCGACCAGTCCGGCCAGGACCTGGCAGACCGGCAGCAGGCGCTGCGCGACCGCCTGAACGGGCTGGAAAACCTGCCCGGCCAGGGGTCCGAGGCGGGCGAGGCCGGCCGTCAGGCGCTTGACCGCGCCGGCCGCGCGATGGACGATGCCGAAGAGGCGCTGCGCGACGGCGATCTGCCCGGCGCGCTGGACCGCCAGGCCGAGGCGCTGGAGGCCATGCGCGAAGGCCTGCGCAACTTTGGCGAGGCGCTGGCCGAGGAACAGAACGGCCAGCAGCCGCAGCCGGGCCAGAACCCGGGCCAGGCCTTTGGCCAGGCCGACCCCAACGGCCAGCGCGACCCGCTGGGCCGCGCCCAGGGCGCACTGGGGCGGCTGGGGTCCGACCGCAACATGCTGCAGGGCGAGGATGTCTACCGCCGCGCGCAGGACCTGCTGGAAGAGTTGCGCCGCCGGTCGGCCGACCAGACCCGGCCCGAGGCAGAGCGCGACTATCTGAAGCGTCTGCTGGAACGGTTCTGACCCGGCCGCGCAGGGCGCCGGCCCCGCCGCAGGGCGCGGCGGGCGGACGCCTCAGCCGCCGACCAGCCCGCGCACCATCCGGTCCAGCCCCAGCCGCAGCGCATCGACCTGTTCGACATAGGCCGACATCAGCGGCGCCGCGCCCGGCAGCTGCAGCGCGATGCGCGGGGCCATCACATAGGCCAGCACCAGCACCACCGACAGCAGCACCATCAGCAGGAAGCCGCTGCGAAAGCCGCTGCGCGTCGCCTCGACCGCGGGCAGCGACACCGTGCCCTCGCCCCCGCGGCGTTCGGAACTGGGCCGCAGGGTGTAGTTGATTTCCTCGATGTCGGGCAGCAGCTCGCGCCTGGGCGTCGGGGGGGCGGCCTCAGTCGCGTCTTCGGCACGGTCGTCGGGCTGCGGTGG
>JACXUX010000158.1 GCA_014763725.1 Rhodobacterales bacterium | reverse complement strand
CCACGATGGCGCCGGCCTCCTGACCCCAGCCCTCGCCGGGGCGCACGGAAGTTCGACATGCGAAACGCCCCGGGGTTTCCCCCGGGGCGTGCTGCGTGATGTCCCGAACGCCGCTCAGCCCGCGGCGGTCACCGCGCGGCCGGTGATCACCTTGACCAGATGCGCCCGGTATTCGGACGACCCGTGCAGGTCGGCGATCATGTCCTCGGCCGGCACGGCCAGATCGGCCAGCGCCTGGGGCCGGAAGTCGGCCGACAGCGCCGCCTCGGCCTCGGCCCAGCGGAACACCCCGTCGGTCGAGGCGCCGGTGACCGCCACCCGCACCCCGTCGGGGAATTTCGCCACGAACACCCCCACCAGGGCAAAGCGGCTGGCGGGCTGGGCGAACTTCACATAGGCCGCCTTTTCCGGGATCGGGAAGCGGACGGCGGTGATGATCTCGCCATCGTCCAGCGCAGTCGCGAACATGCCCTGGAAATAGTCGTCGGCCGCGATCTCGCGCCGGTCGGTCACCACGGTCGCGCTCGAGGCCAGCGTGGCCGAAGGATAGCAGGCCGAGGGGTCGTTGTTGGCCAGCGACCCGCCGATCGTGCCGCGGTTGCGCACGGCCGGATCGCCGATCTGGCCGGCCAGGGCGGCCAGGGCGGGGTAATGGGCCGCGGCCTCGCGCGCCACCACGGCATGGGGCGTGGCCGCCCCCACCGTCAGCACGCCATCCGCGGCGCAGACGCCCTTCATCTCGGCAATGCCGGTCAGGCTGACCAGCGTGCCGGGCGCGGCCAGGCGCTGCTTCATCGTCGGGATCAGGGTCTGCCCGCCCGACAGCGCCTGCGCGCCCTCGGCCGCCAGCGCCGCCACCGCATCCGCAATCGAGCCGGGTTTCACGAAGTCGAAGTTGTGCATCGCGCGCCCCTCCCTCAGGCGTTCATCGCGGCCCAGACGCGCGACGGCGTCAGGGGCATGTCGATATGGGTGACATGGGTCATGCCCGCGCGGTGCAGCGCGTCGATCACCGCGTTCACCACGGCCGGCGGGCTGCCGATCGCGCCGGCCTCGCCGCAGCCCTTCACGCCCAGCGGGTTGTGCGTGCAGGGGGTGCAGCTGGAATGGTCGACCTGGAAGAACGGCACGTCATCGGCCCGCGGCATGGCATAGTCCATGAAGGATCCGGTCAGCAGCTGGCCGCTTTCGTCATAGGCGGCACTTTCCAGCAGCGCCTGGCCGATGCCCTGCGCCAGCCCCCCCTGCACCTGACCCTCGACGATCATCGGGTTGACGATGTTGCCGAAGTCGTCCGCGGCGGTAAAGGACAGGATCGTGACCTTGCCGGTCTCGGGGTCGACCTCGACCTCGCAGCCATAGGCGCCCGAGGGATAGGTGAAGTTCGACGGGTCGTAGAAGGCGGTTTCCTCAAGCCCCGGCTCCATCTCGGCCAGGGGGTAGTTGTGCGGCACATAGGCCGCCAGGGTGATGTCGACCCAGGACTTGGACTTGTCGGTGCCGGCGACGGTGAACTTGCCGTCCTTCAGCTCGATGTCCTCGGGCGCGGCTTCCAGCAGATGGGCCGCGATCTTCTTGGCCTTGTTGATGATCTTGTTGGTGGCCTTGACCAGGGCCGAGCCGCCGACCGCCAGGCTGCGGCTGCCATAGGTGCCCATGCCCATCGGCGTGTTGGCGGTGTCGCCGTGGACGATTTCCACCTGGCTGGCGTCGCAGCCGATCATCTCGGCCACCACCTGGGCAAAGGTCGTCTCATGCCCCTGGCCGTGGCTGTGGCTGCCAGTCATCACGGTGATCGACCCGGTGGCGTTCACCCGGACGGTCGCGCTTTCGTAAAGGCCGGCGCGGGCACCCAGCTGGCCCACCAGGTTCGACGGCGCGATGCCGCAGGCCTCGATGTAATGGGCCACGCCAAAGCCGCGCAGCTTGCCGCGGGCCTGCGATTCGGCCGCGCGGGCGGCAAAGCCCGCGTAGTCGGAAATCTCCAGCAGCTTGTCCATCGTGGCGTGATAGTTGCCGGTGTCATAGACCACGGCGACCGGCGTCTGATAGGGGAACTGGTCGGGCCGGATGAAGTTCTGCCGGCGCAGTTCGACCGGGTCCACCCCCAGCTCGCGCGCGGCCTTGTCGACCACGCGCTCCAGCTGGAACGTCGCCTCGGGCCGGCCCGCGCCGCGATAGGCATCGACCGGCACCGTGTTGGTGAAGACCGCCTTGACGTTGGTATAGATCAGCGGCGTGCGGTAGTTGCCCGCCAGCAGCGTGCCGTGCAGCCAGGTCGGGATGCAGGGCGCGAAGGTGGACAGATAGGCCCCCATGTTGGCATGGGTCAGGCAGCGCAGCGCGGTGAAGTTGTTGTCGGCATCAAGCGCCAGCTCGATGCGGGTGACATGGTCGCGGCCATGGGCGTCGGACATGAACGCCTCGCTGCGCGACGAGGTCCACTTGACCGGCCGCTTCAGCTGCTTGGCGGCAAAGGTGACGAAGGCCTCTTCGGCATAGTGATAGATTTTCGAGCCGAAGCCGCCGCCCACGTCGGGGGCCACCACGCGCAGCTTGTGTTCCGGAATGCCCAGCACGAAGGCGCCCATCAGCAGGCGGATCACATGCGGGTTCTGGCTGGTGGTATAGAGCGTGTGCTGGTCGTTGTGCGCCTCGAAGTCGCCCACGGCCACGCGGGGTTCCATCGGGTTGGCGACCAGGCGGTTGTTCACCAGGTCCAGCGTGGTGACATGGGCGGCCCTGGCAAAGGCCTCGTCCACCGCGGCGCGGTTTTCCTCGACAAAGCCCCAGTCGTAGCAGAGGTTCGAGCCGATCTCGTCATGCACCAGCGGGCTGCCGGGCTGCAGCGCGGCCTTCATGTCGACGACGGCGGGCAGTTCCTCGATCTCGATCACCACCGCCTCGGCCGCATCGCGGGCCTGTTCATAGGTCTCGGCCACCACCGCGGCGATCGGGTCGCCCACATGGCGCACCTTGCCGTCGGCCAGCACGGGGTGCTTGGGTTCCAGCATCGGCTTGCCGTGCCGGTCGGTCACCTGCCAGCCGCAGGGCAGCCCGCCCACGCCGGCGAAATCCGCCGCGGTAAAGATGCGCAGCACGCCGGGCATCGCCTCGGCCGCGGCGGTGTCGATCGACACGATCCGGCCATGCGCCACATCCGACCGGATGAAATGCGCATAGGCCTGGCCGCGGATGTTGATGTCGTCGGTATAGCGGCCCTTCCCGGTCAGGAACCGCAGATCCTCGCGCCGCTTGGTGCTGGCGCCGATGCCGTCCTTGGGCATGTTCTCTCTCTCCCTGAAGCTCTGCTGTGGATGCGGGATCGCATCCGGCGGTGGCGGGGCCGGCCGCGGCCGGGCCGGCCCCACGGGGTGGATCGGTCAGGCGGCGCGGATCATTCCGCCGCCAGCGGGGCAGAGACATCCTGCCCGCTGGCCGCCAGAACCGCCTTGACGATGTTGTGATAGCCGGTGCAGCGGCACAGGTTGCCTTCCAGATGGTGGCGCACCTCGGCCTCGGTCGGCGTGGGGTTTTCGGCAAGCAGCGCGGCCGAGGCCATCACCATGCCCGGCGTGCAGAAGCCGCACTGCAGCCCGTGATGGTCCTGGAACGCCTGCTGCAGCGTCGACAGCGACCCGTCGGGATTGGCCATCCCCTCGATCGTGCGCACCTGGGCGCCGGCCACGTCCAGCGCAAAGACCGTGCAGGACTTGACCGCCTGCCCGTCGACATGGACGGTGCAGGCCCCGCACTGGCTGGTGTCGCAGCCGACATGGGTGCCCGTCAGGCCCAGCCCGTCGCGCAGGAACTGGACGAGCAGCGTGCGCCCCTCGACCTCGCCCGAGACGGTCTTGCCGTTCACCACCATCGAGACTTTCGTCATGTGTTGCCTCCCTTGGAATTCCTGGGTTTGCCGGTCGGGCGCGATCGGGGTCAGCCGATCAGCCGCTTGAACCAGCCCTTCTTTTTGGTTTCGCCTTCGGCCCCCTTCGCAGCGGGGTCCGCATCGGCCTCGGGTTCATCCCCGGCGGGGTTCTCGACCGCCTCCTGGAAGCGGGCGAAGAAGTCGTCGGCCATCTTGCGCGCAAATCCGTCGATCAGACGGCTGCCCAGCTGCGCCAGCTTGCCGCCGACCGCGGCCTCGACATCATAGGACAGCCGCGTGCCGCCCTCGACGGGTTCGAAGCGCACCTTCGCCCCGCCCTTGGCAAAGCCTGCCGGGCCGCCCTTGCCCTCGCCCGAGATGGTCAGGCTTTCGCCCGGCACGATGTCGGACAGCCGGACCACGCCGGTGAAGGTGGCCTTGACCGGCCCCACCTTCTGGACGACGACGGCCTCATAGCCTTCGTCGACGCTGCCCGTCATGCTCTGGCAGCCCGGCACGCAGGCCCGCAGCACCTCGGGGTCGAGGATGGCGGCCCAGACGGTGGCCGGATCGGCCTGGATGTTGCGGCTGTCGGTAAGTTGCATCTGTCCCCTGCTCCCTTGCGGATGTTAGGCACCGCGTGACGGCGTCGGCTATGTGACCTTGGTCGTAGTCAGACCCCGCGCTACCGTTCGGGCGGACGGAACGTCAGTCCCGCCTGCCGGAAGATCGCCTCGATCCGGCCGTCTGCCAAGGCCGCAGCGATGGCGTCGTCCACCGCATAGGCCAGATCGCGGTGGCTGTGGTGGATGGCCACGCCCAGCGTCCAGTCGCCCTGGGCGAAACCGGGCAGCGGCGGGCGGTGCACGGCGATCCCCTCGGCCGCGGCATGTTCCAGCTGGGCCTGGGGCCCCATCACCGCCATCACCTGGCCCGCGGCCAGCGCGGCCATGGCCTCGGCCGTGGTGGGATAGCGGCGGATGTTCGGCCCGATCTGGCCGCCCGGAAAGGCGGTCAGGCAGAAATCGGCGATGCTGTCGTTTTCCACCCCCACCGTGTCAAAGCGGAAGAAGGCGGGGACCGGCGCGCCCTCGTGCCGGTCGGCGGCCGAGGGCACGGCCTCGGGATAGGCCGCGCGCGAATAGGCGATGGCGATCGCCTCGGCCGCATACTGGCCGGTGAAGACCACCTGTTCCACCCGGCAGCGGAAGTCGCTGTCATAGGGCACGCGCAGCATCACGTTCGACACCCGCCCGCCCACCGCCGCGCCCTTCCAGACACAGTTCATCAGGTCGGCGTCCAGCGTCTCGCCCGCCGTGACGAAGCGGAAGCGCGGTTCCACCCCCAGTGCCGCGGCGATGATCCGGCCCAGGTCGATGTCGATGCCGCGGGGCGCGCTGCCCTCTTGCCAGGAATAGGGGGCGAAATCCTCGTAGACCGCGAATTCGATGAAGCCGCGGTCCTCGATCTCCTCCATCGTCTGGCCGACGAAGCTGCGCGCGGTGTTCTGCGGCCGGGGGCCGGGCACATGGTCCTCGCAGGCGGCCCGGGCGGGCGCCGCGGCCAGCGCCAGCGCCGCGCGATAGGGCGCGCTGTCGGCCTGTTCGGCGCCCGAGGCGGTGACCACCTCGGCCGCGATCGCGTCCAGCTCCACCCGCAGCGCCGCCACATCGCCATGGGCATGGGCCAGGCCTGCGAGGGCGATCAGGCCCAGGGCGGCGATCAGGGGGCGGCTGCGGCGTGTCATCGGGTCCTCCTCGGTCTGGCGTTTCCCTGTTGCTAGCCCTGCCCCCGGCGGCGCGAAACTGGACTTTGGTGCAAGCGGCGCCTGCCGGGGGCCCCGGGCCGGTCCGACCATGGTCGTATTGGCCGCCCCGCCCCCCGCAGGCAGCCTGCGGGGCAGGGAGAGACCAGAATGAACCGCATCGCCAGGATCCTGGCGGCCTGGGCCGGGCTGACCTGCGCCTGCGCCGCCGCCGCACCGGCCGCAGGCCCGATCGACGTGCCCGTGGCCTATCTGCGCCAGCAGGTCGAACCGCCCCCACCCTGTCGAACCTGGACCCGGTGCCCGCCGACCTGGGCCTGGCCGGGGCGCAGCTGGGGCTGGCCGACAACCTGACCACGGGCGGCTTTCTGGGCCATGCCTATGCGCTGATCCCCATCGACGTGCCGCCCGGGGGCGATTTCGCGGCCGCCGCGCGCCAGGCGCTGGGGCCGCGCGGCTGGTCGTGGTGGATGCCCCGGCGCAGGCGGTGCTGACGCTGGCCGACCTGCCCGAGGCCGCGGGCGCGCTGATCCTGAACGCCACCGCCCCCGACAGCCGCCTGCGCGAGGAGGATTGCCGCGCCAATGTCCTGCACACCGGCCTGACGCCCGAGATGCGCGCCGATGCGCTGATGCAGGTGCTGGCCGCGAAACGCTGGACCGATCTGGCGCTGATCGCCGGCCCCCGGCCCGAGGATCGCGTGCTGGCGCAGGCCTTCGCCGCCTCGGCCCGCAAGTTCGGGCTGAAGCTGGCCGCCACGCTGGACTGGCCGGTCGAGGCCGACCTGCGGCGCAGCGCCTCGGCCGAGGTGCCGCTGTTCACCCAGTCCCTGCCCGACCATGACGTGCTGCTGGTGGCCGACGAGGCGAACGACTTCGCCCGCTATGTGGCCTACAACACCTGGGCACCGCGGCCGCTGGCGGGCAGCGAGGGGATGGTCCCCGCCGGCTGGGCCCGCGCGGTCGAGGCCGCGGGCGCGGCCCAGCTGCAGGGCCGCTTTGCCGATCTGGCCGGGCGGGGGATGCAGGCCCCCGACTATGCCGCCTGGGCCGCGCTGCGCGCCTACATGCTGGGCCCCGACTTCACCCTGGCCGGGTTCAAGGGCCGGCCGCTGACCTTCCGGCCCTGGAACGGCCAGCTGCGCCAGCCCGTGCCCGTGGCCCATGCCGGCGCGCTGGTCGCCATGGCCCCGGTCG
>JACXUX010000478.1 GCA_014763725.1 Rhodobacterales bacterium | reverse complement strand
CCCCAAGGCCTTTCAAGGGAGATTGAACCATGTCCGACCAGATCCGCGCCGAGGCCGCCGCCACCCTGGCCGAGGCCGAGAAAGTCACCGCCGTGCTGCTGCCGGAACTCGAGGACGCGCTGCCCGTCCTGGCCGAGGCGCCCGCCGGCCAGGCGGCCGAGATCACCCGCCGCATGGCCGAAATCGACATGGGCAATACCCAGTCGATCATCCGCTTCGGCTCGGCCGCGCAGGCCGAACTGCAGGCGATCAGCCAGTCGATGCTGTCGGATGTGCGCAACAAGGAGGTGGGCCCCGCGGGCGATGCGCTGCGCGAGATGGTGACCACCCTGCGCGGCTTTGCCAGCGAGGAGCTGGACGTGCGCCGCGAACGCAGCTGGTGGGAAAAGCTGACCGGCCAGGCCGCGCCGCTGGCCCAGTTCGTGGCCCGGTTCGAAAAGGTGCAGGACCAGATCGACAGGATCACCGAAACCCTGCTCAGCCACGAACACAAGCTGCTGAAGGACATCAAGTCGCTGGACCTGCTGTATGAAAAGACGCTGGAGTTCTATCGCGAACTGGCGATCTACATCGCCGCGGGCGAAGCCAAGCTGAAGGAGCTGGACGAAACCCTGATCCCGGCCAAGGAGGCCGCGGTCAAGGCCGCGCCCGCCGCCGATCAGGTCATGGTGGCCCAGCAGCTGCGCGACCTGCGCGCCGCGCGCGACGATCTGGAACGCCGCGTGCATGACCTGAAGCTGACGCGTCAGGTCACCATGCAGTCGCTGCCATCGATCCGGCTGGTGCAGGAAAACGACAAGAGCCTGGTGACCAAGATCAACTCGACCCTGGTGAACACCGTGCCGCTGTGGGAAACCCAGCTGGCCCAGGCGGTGACGATCCAGCGGTCGAAAGAGGCCGCCGAAGCGGTGCGCGAGGCC
This sequence comes from Rhodobacterales bacterium, assembly GCA_014763725.1. Lineage (GTDB taxonomy): Bacteria > Pseudomonadota > Alphaproteobacteria > Rhodobacterales > Rhodobacteraceae > JACXUX01. The sequence continues at coordinate 289 of JACXUX010000478.1, read as the reverse complement.
AACGACCTGACCAACGAGCTGCTGACCGCCAATGCCGAAAACCTCAAGGACGCCAACCGCATCGTGCGCGAGGAGATGGAGCGCGGCGTGTTCGACATCGAGGCGGTGAAAGAGGCCAACGCCACCCTGATCGCCACGATCGAGGAAAGCCTGGCCATCGCCGACGAAGGCAAGACCCGCCGCGCCGCGGCCGAGGTCGAGCTGCAGAAGCTGGAGACCGAACTGCGCGACACCCTGGCCTCGGCCACCGCCCGGGCGAACGCCGCCCCCGCGGCCCCTGCCAGCTGAC
>JACXUX010000157.1 GCA_014763725.1 Rhodobacterales bacterium | reverse complement strand
GCGCAGGGCAACCGCCACCGCCTCTTGCGCCGGGGTCAGCGTCGTTTGCAACCGGTGCGGCGTGTGGCTGCGGTCATGCACCGTGTCCCGGGGCTTCCACCGGGGTGATCTGGTCCACCAGGGCACGGTCGGTCACCGTATACTGCACGCGGACGATATCCGCCATCGCAAAGCCGGCCTGATCCAGAACCTGCGCGATGGTGTCGAAACAGGCGCGCGTCTGGGCGGCGGCGCCTTCGGCCATGGTCATCGTCGCATAGTCATAGCCGGTGACGCCCGAGACGAAACACCAGCCGCCCTTCACCACGGCACGGGAATAGCCCATCGTCGCCTCGAACGGTGAGCCCGAGGAGATGCGTTTCACGTGAAACATCCCTGAACCAGCTTGCGGAAGGCATCGGCGCGATGGCTGATGCGGTTCTTCTCCCAGCGGTCCATCTGGGCAAAGGTCAGGTCGTGGCCGTCGGGCTGAAAGATCGGGTCATAGCCATGGCCGCGATCACCGCGCATGGGCCAGACGATCCGGCCCGGCATTTGCCCGGCAAAGACCTCGTCATGCCCATCGGGCCAGGCCAGGACCAGCGTGCAGCAGAACCGCGCGCGGCGGGGTTCCGGGGCGGCGATGGCCTCCAGCTCGGTCCAGGCGCGGGTCATGGCCATCACGAAGTCGCGGCCCTGCGGGGTTTCGGCCCAGTCGGCGGTATGCACCCCGGGGGCGCCGCCCAGGGCCTCGATCTCGATGCCGGAATCGTCGGCCAGCGCAGGCAGCCCGGTGGCGCGCGCCGCCGCATGGGCCTTGATGCGGGCGTTGCCGACAAAGGTTTCCTCGGTCTCGGCCGGTTCGGGCAGGCCCAGATCTCCGGCCGAGACAACGTTGACCCCATAGGGCTGCAACAGCGCCGCGATTTCTTCCAGCTTGCCGCGGTTGTGCGTGGCAATCACCAGGCGGTCTCCGGAAAAGGGGCGCGTCATGACAGGGCGGCCTTCTGTGCGGCCACCAGATGTTGTGCGCCAGCCTCGGCCAGATCCAACAGCTGGGACATTTCATCCCGGGTAAAGGCGGCGCCCTCGGCGCTCATCTGCACCTCGATCAGCCGGCCGGTGCCGGTCATGACAAAGTTGCCGTCGGTTCCGGCGGTCGAATCCTCGGCATAGTCCAGGTCGGCGACGGGCTGCCCGGCATAGAGACCGCAGGACAGGGCCACCACATGGTCCAGGATCGGGTCGCGGGCGATGGCGCGGGTCTCGACCAGCCGGTTGCAGGCCAGCCGCAGCGCGACCCAGCCGCCGGTGATGCTGGCGCAGCGGGTGCCGCCGTCGGCCTGGATCACGTCGCAGTCGATGACGATCTGGCGTTCCCCCAGGCCCGCCCGGTCGACACCTGCGCGCAGCGCCCGGCCGATCAGCCGCTGGATTTCCTGCGTGCGGCCCGACTGCTTGCCCGTCGCAGCCTCGCGCCGGTTGCGGCTGTGGGTGGCGCGCGGAAGCATACCGTATTCCGCCGTGACCCAGCCCTGGCCCGTACCCTTCAGGAAGGGGGGCGCCTTGTCCTCGATCGTCGCCGTGCACAGCACATGCGTGTCGCCCATGCGGATCAGGCAGGACCCCTCGGCATGTTTCACCACGCCGGTCTCGATTGAAATCGGGCGCAGTTCGCTTAACTTCCGACCAGAAGGGCGCATGGATCGGTCCTTTGTTGGTGCTGACGCCGGATACCGGGGCTGTGGCCCGCTGGCAACCCTGATTGACGCCGCCCCGCCCGGGCCGATACCGTGCCGGATGGCTCGGATGGGAAAGATGAACGATACCTCCAGACTGCTGGCGGAAATGAACGACCGCTCGCGCGAGGTGTTCCGCCGCGTGGTCGAAGGCTACCTTGCGTCCGGCGATCCGGTGGGCAGCCGGACCCTGACGCGCAGCATGACCGAAAGGCTCAGCGCCGCCACGATCCGCAACGTGATGCAGGATCTGGAATACATGGGCCTGCTGGACAGCCCGCATGTCTCGGCCGGGCGGGTGCCCACGCAGCTGGGCCTGCGGATGTTCGTCGACGGCCTGCTCGAGGTGGGCGCGGTGGCCGACGAGGACCGCGAACGGCTGGATGCCACGCTGGGGTCGAACGACCGCGACGTGACCAGCCTGCTGGACAAGGTGGGTGCGGCGCTGTCGGGCATCACCCGCGGCGCCAGCCTGGTGCTGGCCCCCAAGCATGAGGCGCCGATCCGCCACATGGATTTCGTCAGCCTGGCGCCCGACCGGGCGCTGGTGGTGCTGGTCTTTGCCGACGGGCATGTGGAAAACCGCGTCTTCACCCCGCCGCCCGGCGCCACCCCCAGTTCGATGCGCGAGGCCGCGAATTTCCTGAACGCGCTGGCGGGGGGGCGGTCGCTGTCGGACCTGCGCGCCAGCGTGGCCCAGGACATCGCGCGCCGCCGGCAGGAAATCGACAGCCTGGCGAGCGAACTGGTGGAACAGGGCCTCGCCGTGTGGGAGGGTCAGGAAGGCCCGACCGAACGGCTGATCGTGCGCGGCCGGGGCAACCTGCTGGACGTGGCCGAGGCCGGTGACGTCGACCGCATCCGCCGCCTGTTCGACGATCTGGAACGCAAGCGCGACATCGCCGAATTCCTGGAACTGACCGAGGGCGGCGAAGGGGTGCGCATTTTCATCGGGTCGGAAAACAAGCTCTTTTCACTTTCGGGTTCCTCTCTGGTGGTCTCTCCCTATATGAACGCGGACCGGAAGATCGTGGGCGCCATCGGCGTGATCGGCCCGACCCGGCTGAACTATGGCCGGATCGTGCCCATCGTCGACTATACGGCGCAGCTGGTCGGGCGCATGGTGTCCGACCGCGGCAAGGGGTGAAGGGAATGACGGACGACAAGACCATGGCCGAAGATCTGGCGGATGCGATGCCGCAGGAAACCGATGCCGATGCGCTGGCGTCGGAACTGGACGCGCTGCGGGCCGAACGGGACGAGCTGCGCGACCGGTTCATGCGCGCGCTGGCCGATGCGGAAAACGCCCGCAAGCGGGCCGACCGTGACCGGCGCGAGGCCGAGATGTATGGCAGCACCCGTCTGGCCCGAGACCTCTTGCCCGTGCATGACGCGCTGCAGCGGGCGCTGGCGGCCGTGACCGACGATCAGCGCGCCAATGCCGCCGCGCTGATCGAGGGCGTGGACCTGACCCTGCGCGAACTGGTCAAGGTGATGGACAAGCACGGGCTCAGGTCGATCAGCCCCGCCGTGGGCGACATGTTCGACCCCCAGCACCATCAGGCGATGTTCGAGGCGCCCGTGCCCGGCACCAAGGCCGGCCAGATCATCGAGCTGATGGCCTACGGCTTCATGCTGCACGACCGCCTGCTGCGCCCGGCGCAGGTGGGCGTGTCGTCGATGACCGGCGGCTGATCCGCCCTATCCGCGTCGGCGCACCACCCTGCGCCGGCTGGGGTCGGGCCGGCTGGGGGCGCGGCGCGGTGCGCCCTTGCCGCCGCGGCGGGCCTGCTTGCTGGCGGGCAGGGGACGGCTTTCGATTTCCAGCAGTTGCAGTACCAGGCCGCCGGTGGTCGGGATCGCCTCGGCCAGCCGGACGGTGACGCGCTGGCCGATGCCGATGGTCAGCCCGGTATCGGCGCCCATCAGCGTCTGGCTGTCGGGATCGTAGTGAAAGAATTCCCGCCCCACGTCGCGGATCGGGATCAGCCCGTCGGCCCCGGTTTCGTCCAGCCGCACGAACAGCCCGAACCTTTGCACGCCCGAGATGCGGCCGGCAAAGGTGGTGCCCACCCGGTCGGACAGATAGGCCGCCAGATAGCGGTCGGTCGTGTCGCGTTCGGCCGCCATGCTGCGCCGTTCGGTTTCGCTGATGTGCTTGGCGGTGTCCTCCAGATCCTCGATCTCGGCCGGAGACAGGCCGTCGTCGCCCCAGCCGTGGCCCAGGATCAGCGCGCGGTGCACCACCAGGTCGGAATAGCGCCGGATCGGGCTGGTGAAATGCGCATAGGTCCGCAACGCCAGCCCGAAATGCCCCAGGTTTTCCGGGTGGTAATAGGCCTGCTGCATCGACCGCAGGGTGGTGATGTTCAGAAGCTCGTCGAAATCGGTGCCCTGCGCCTGGGCCAGCAGCCGGTTCAGATGTGACGTCTGCAGAACCTGCCCCTTGGCCAGAACGAAGCCCGAGGCCTCGGCCACCTCGCGCAGCGCGTCCAGCTTTTCGGGGGTGGGCTCCTCATGCACGCGGAACAGCAGGGGGCGGCGCAGGCGGGTCAGCTCCTCGGCCGCGGCGACATTGGCCAGGATCATGAAATCCTCGATCAGCCGGTGCGCGGCCAGCCGGTCCTTGAAGGCCACCGACAGCACGCGGCCGTCGTCGCCCAGCACGATCCGGCGTTCGGGCAGGTCCAGGTCCAGCGGCTGGCGTTCGGCGCGGGCCTTTTCGGCACAGGCATGCGCGGCATACAGCGGCCGCAGGATCGGGTCCAGCAGGGGGTCTGTCACCGCATCGGGGCGCCCCTCGATCGCGGCCTGGACCTGGCCGTATTCCAGGCTGGCGCGCGACTGCATCAGCCCGCGGTGAAAGCGGTGCGCGATCTTGTGGCCCGCCGCGTCGATCACCAGCCGCACCGCCAGACAGGCGCGCGGCACGCCTTCGTGCAGCGAACACAGGTCGCCCGACAGACGGTCGGGCAGCATGGGCACCACGCGGTCGGGGAAATAGGTGGAATTGCCGCGCTTGCGCGCCTCGCGGTCCAGGGCGCTGCCGGGGCGGACGTAATGAGCCACATCGGCAATGGCGACCCAGACGATGTGCCCGCCCGGGTTGGCGGGGTCGGGGTCGGGCATCGCGTACACCGCATCGTCGCGGTCGCGGGCATCGGCCGGGTCGATGGTGATCAGCGGCAGGTGGCGCAGATCCTCGCGCCCCGCCAGGCCCGCGGGTTGGGCGCGGTCGGCCTCGGCCACGGCGGCATCGGGGAAATGGTCGGGGATGCCGTGCTGGTGAATGGCGATCAGGCTGACGGCCTTGGGCGCGCCGGGGTCGCCCAGCCGCTCGATCACGCGGGCCTGCGGCAGGCCCATCCGCTTGGGGCCGGTCTGTTCGCCCTCGACCAGTTCGCCGTCCTTCGCGCCCAGCGTCAGGTCGCGGGCCACGCGCCATTCCTTGTCGACGCCCTTGTCGATGGGCACGATGCGGCCGCCCTCGGCCTCCTTGCGGAAGATGCCCAGGATGCGCATCGGGTTGGTGCCGATGCGGCGGATCAGGCGGGCCTCATGGCTGTGAGGCTGGCCCTGCACCTCGGTCAGGCGGGCCAGGATGCGATCGCCGCGGCCCAGGGCAGGGTCGCCCTTGCGCGCCACGAACAGCAGCCGCGGCTCGGCCCCGTCGCCCGCCCATTCCAGCGGGCGGCACCAGATGTCGCCCTGGGGATCGGGGCCCAGCACCTCGACCACGCTGACCGGGGGCAGGTGGCCCGCCGGGGCATAGCTGCGGCGGCGGCGTTCCAGCGCGCCGTCCTCCTCCAGCTCGGCCAGCAGGCGCTTCAGCTCGACCCGCGCGGCCCCCTTGATGCCAAAGGCGCGGGCGATGTCGCGTTTGGCCGACAGGCCGGGGTTCTGGGCGATCCACTGGCGGATCTGGTCTTTGGTGGGCAGCTGGTCCATGCCCCCGGGTAGCACGGACCGCGGGCGCGGTCAGCCGAAATAGTCGCGCAGGATGCGGCCATAGATCGACGTCAGCGCGGCGATCTGCGCCACCTCGACCCGTTCGTCGACCTGGTGCATGGTCTTGCCCACCAGCCCGAATTCCACCACCGGGCAGTGATCCTTGACGAACCGGGCATCCGACGTGCCGCCCGAGGTCGACATCTCGGGCCGCCGGCCCGTTTCGGCCTGCACCGCGCGCGCGACCAGGTCCGACAGCTCGCCCGGCGGGGTCAGGAAGCTTTCGCCCGAAATCGCGATGCGCTGGTCCAGCGTGACGCCGGTTTCCGCCTGCACCTGCGCCGCCATGTCCTGCAGCCAGCGCGTCAGGCTGGCCCCGCTGTGGGTATCGTTGAAGCGGATGTTGACCGTGGCCGTGGCCCGCGCCGGGATGACGTTGTTGGCCGGGTTGCCGCAGTCGATGGTGGTCACCTGCACGGTCGAGGCATCGAAATGCGCCGTGCCCTGGTCCAGCGGCTGCGCCGTCAGCCGGTCCAGCAGCCGGATCAGCGCATGCAGCGGGTTGCGCGCCCGGTGCGGATAGGCCGAATGGCCCTGCACGCCCGTGGCGGTGATCCAGGTCGTCATCGACCCGCGGCGGCCGATCTTCATCATGTCGCCCAGCGCCTCGGGGCAGGTGGGTTCGCCGACCAGGCAATGCGTCATCCGTTCGCCATGGGCCGCCATCCAGTCCAGGATGGCGCGGGTGCCGTGTTCGCCCACGCCTTCCTCATCCCCCGTGACGGTGACGATCACCGCGCCGTCGGGCGGCGTGCTGCGCACGAAATCCACCGCCGCCGCGACAAAGGCCGCCACGCCCGATTTCATGTCGGTCGCGCCGCGGCCATACATCCAGCCGTCGACCACGTCGGCGCCGAACGGATCCTGGGTCCAGGCGGCCCGGTCGCCCACCGGCACCACATCGGTATGCCCGTTGAAGCCGAAGCTGCGGTTCGCCCCGCGCGCGCCCCAGCGGGCGAACAGGTTCGGCACGCCCTCGCGGTCGACCCGGGTGCAGGCAAAGCCGGCCTCGGTCAGCACCCGCTCCAGCAGGACCAGCGCGCCGCCCTCGGCGGGGGTCACGCTGGGGCAGCGGATCAGGTCGGCGGTCAGGCGGACAGGAGATGCCCATGACCCCCACCC
>JACXUX010000477.1 GCA_014763725.1 Rhodobacterales bacterium | reverse complement strand
GGCGTGATCTCCTTGGCGGTTGCAGCCGCCGATTGGTGTATCAGTCACACCCGGAGATTACGCCGCCCTCCAATTTCCACCACGTTCGAGACACGACCCCCTTGCAGGCGATGAAGGACTGGCATAAAATGAAGCCGGAGCTGTTCAGGAAACAGCCATACTACCTGCCGGAATGTGACAATTAGCCTCGAAAGCAAACAATGAGGTTGGTAATGAAGCGTATTCTGACAGCAGGTATTTTCTATTTTGCGGCATCGATGGCGGGAGCCGAAGTGCCAACCGCAGTTATTGATGAGTGCAATGAGGTGCACGCCGACTCATACAACAACATGCCTGAGTGTTTGAAGGAGGGCGTCGTTGCCCACGAGATGCTGGAAACGGCACTGCTGGATGAGTTCTACGGACCGAGCGCGCAACGCGTCATAGATGGATGCAGGGAGCGCAATGATACTTACGAAAAAGTTTGGATCTGCTTTGAGAATGCTGCGGAGCAAGCCGCGGAAACACGAGGAATGATCGGAGTCGAAAACATGAAAGACGCGTGTTTTGCGTCGATTTCGGACCCCAGCATCTACGACCGGATTGTAGCAGAGAACAAGAAAGCGCGCCGCAAACATATTGGGGAAGAGTATTTCTACGGCGGGCAGATGTATTTTCCCTTCAAAGGTTGCCCCCAAGAAGATCAGGCAGCGGCGAAGCCCGCAGACTCGGGAAATGATGGAAAAGATGACGGGTTGAGTGCGCAAGCGTGCACCGCCTACCGAGACTTCGAACAAGTTCTTTCGTCGAACAGTGCTGCTGAATTGGAGTCAGCCTTTTCTGCGGCAGAAGCGCTCCCCGAAGATGAGCGTTTGAATAGTATCTTGGCACTTGGCGTGTCTCAGTCCTCTATCGATTTCTTGCAGGCAGCGGATGAAAAGCAGGCGATGGGCACCGCTTTCATCTTTGCGGCACTCATGAACAAGCATCATCCTGATCTGCTAAAGAGGTTCATGGAGAGTGGCGAAATGAACTCGAACCCGAACTTGGATGCTCTGGGCGATCAAATGATTGCGGGTTTCTTGAACATGGCACTGGAAGGGTATGAAGAGCAGTGCGCCGAATAGGTGTCACATCGGCGTTGTTGCAGAAGTCCCACTCGGGAGGTTAGTCCCCCTTTCCCCGGCGGCTTCAGGCCACGCGTTCGACCTCGGCGGTGCCGAGTTCGTTGAAGC
>JACXUX010000476.1 GCA_014763725.1 Rhodobacterales bacterium | reverse complement strand
TGAATAGCCCCGTGTTTCTTAGACGCCTTCGTGTCTCAGTTTCTGCTGCCGCTCAAAGTCGACGGGCGACAGCATTCCGTTCCGGGCGTGCTTGCGCTTTGGATTGTAGAACATCTCGATGTAGTCGAACACATCCTGCCTGGCTTCTTCGCGTGTTCGGTAGGTCCGTCGTCTGATCCGCTCACGCTTCAGTAGGTTAAAGAAGCTCTCAGCGACCGCGTTGTCATGGCAGTTTCCGCGGCGGCTCATCGAGTGCTCCAGATTGTGGGCCCGTAGGAACGCTGCCCAGTCCATGCTGGTGAATTGGCTGCCCTGGTCCGAATGGATCAGAACCTTTTCCCTGGGCTTTCTCCGCCATGTCGCCATCAGCAGCGCTTGCAGGACAACTTCGGTCGTCTGGCGGCTTTGCATCGCCCATCCAACGACACGACGCGAGAAGAGATCGATGACAACGGCAAGATAGGCGAAGCCTTCCTGCGTGCGGATATAGGTGATGTCGGTCACCCAGACGCTGTCCGGTGTCGCCACGTCAAACCGCCGGTCCAGTGTGTTGTCGACGACCACCGAGGGCTTGCCGCCATACTTCCCCGGTCGACGCTTGTAACCGATCTGCGCCTTGATGCCGGCCAGCTTGGTCAGGCGGGCAACACGGTTCAGGCAGACGCTTTCGCCTTGCTCGAGAAGGTCGTCATGCAGTTTGCGGTGACCGTAGACCTTGCCACTTTCCACCCATGCCTCCTTCAGCAGAGCAATCTGCCGCTCGTCTTCTTGAGCTCGCTTGCTCAGTGGGGCCTTCAGCCACGCGTAGAAGCCACTCGGCTGAATACGTAAGCAGCGACACATCGCCCGAATAGAGAACTGCCCGCGATGCTCGGCCACGAACGCGTATCTCACTTGGCATCCCTGGCGAAATACGCGGTCGCCTTTTTTAGAATGTCCCGCTCCTCCGTCACTCTCAGGAGCTCACGCTTGAGCCGTCGGATCTCGGCATCCTTCTCAGCGTCGCCGGATGACGCCTTCGCGAACTTCTTCTTCCAGGAGTAGAGAGAGTATTGGCTCACGCCCAAGCGCTCGGCCACCTCCCTGACCGGGTAGCCCCTCTCCGTGATCTGCGCGACGGCATCTCTTTTGAAATCGTCGCTGAACTTGGTGCTGCTCATCATGGCCTCCTTGCCTCAAAATTAGCAAAGAAGGCGTCCACGATACACGGGGCTATTCA
>JACXUX010000156.1 GCA_014763725.1 Rhodobacterales bacterium | reverse complement strand
CCGCCGAACAGGATCGCCGCCCCGAAACAGGCCAGCGGGTTCCAGCGGGCAAAGATCACCAGCGCCACCGCCATCAGCCCCTGGCCCGAGGACAGCCCCTCGTTCCAGCTGCCGGGGTAGTAGAGCGAGAGATACGCCCCGCCCACGCCCGCCAGCGCCCCGCCCGCGGCGGTGGCCAGCGCGCGGATCAGGTTCGGCCGCAGGCCCAGGGCGCGGGCGGCATCCGTGCTGTCGCCCACCACGCGCAGGATCAGGCCCAGCCGCGTGGCCCGCAGCATCCAGGCCAGCCCCGCGCCCGCCAGGAACAACACGTTGACGTTCAGCGCCGCCAACCCCACGTCGGCCCAGGCCGACCCGGTCAGGACCGCGGTCGCATAGCCCGCCATGGCGCCAAAGCCCAGCGTGCCCTCCAGCCCCAGGTTGATGCGGCCCGACCGTTCGGTCAGCACCTCGCCCAGCGAGACGAACAGGAACGGCGTCGACACCCGGATCGCCCCACCCAGCATGGCCAGCGGCACCGCCCACAGCCCCAGGTCATTGTCCATCAGCGCCCCCAGCGGTCAGGGTTGAACAGCCGCAGCCGGCCATAGAGCGTGTCCGACAGCAGGATCGAGACAAAGACAAAGCCCTGCAGCACCAGCGTCGCGGCATCGGGCAGGTCCATGCGGCGCTGCTACAGGCCCGAGGACGCCTCGAACCCCGCCAGAAGCACCGCCACCGGCACGATGGCCAGCGGATTGTGCCGCGCCAGGAACGCGATCAGGATGCCCGTGAACCCATAGCCCGAGGCCAGCGACGCATTCGCCGCCCCGTGCACCGCCGTCACCTCGAAGAACCCGGCCAGGCCCGCACAGCCCCCGTCCAGCGCGGTAAAGCCCAGGATCAGCCGGCGCACCGGCAGCCCCTGAACCTGCGCCGCGCGCACGTTGCCCCCGGCGATGCGCGCGGCAAAGCCCCAGGTCGTGCGGTCGATCAGCACCCAGGCCAGCATCAGGCGACCAGACCCGCCGCCAGCCCCCAGTGGACGCTGGTCTCCGGCATCTCGGCCACCCGCAGCGCATCGGGCAGCGCCGCGGTCGAGGGCTTGTTCAGGCTGGTCGGGTCGCGCAGCACGCCCTCGACCAGATGGTTCATCAGCGCAATGGCGATATAGGACAGCAGCAGACTGGCGATCGTCTCGTTCACGCCGCGCCAGTGGCGCAGCGCGCCGGCGGCCCCGATCCAGACGGCGCCCACCAGCGCCGCGCCCAGCATCATCACCGGCAGCGCCAGCGCCGCGGGCGCGCCCGCCAGGCCCGCGCCCAGCGCCCCGGCCGCCAGCCCGCCCAGGACGATCGCGCCCTCGCCGCCGATCACCACCAGCCCCAGCCGCGCGGGCAGCGCCACGCACAGCGCCGCCAGCAGCAGCGGCGCCGCGCGCGACAGCGTGTTCTGCCAGCTGAAGGCCGACCCGAAGCCGCCGCGCCAGACCAGCGCAAAGAAGTCGGCCGGCGACTTGCCCTGCGTCAGCAGGAACAGGCCGAACGCCGCCAGCGCCATCAGCGGGATCGCCACCGCCTCGGCCCGGCGGGCCAGCGCGGGGCGCCAGTCGGCCGGCACCGCCACGGCGATCGCCCCGCCCCGCCCGGTCACGAGGTCGAACCGATCACGCCTTCGACCAGATAGTCCATGCTTTCCAGCGCGATGTCGGTTTCCACCAGGGCCTGGCCCGGCGCCAGCAGATCGGCGCCAGTGTTGGTCTTCAGCGGGCCCTTCAGCGCGGCGAAGCCGCCTTTCAGGATCTCTGCCCGCGTGCCCTCGAACTGGGCGCGGGCGGCCGCAGGCACGGCGGGGCCCAGGGGCGACATCTTGATATAGCCGTCGGCCAGCCCGCCGCGGCTGAAGTTGGGCAGCGCGCCGCCCGCCCTCACCGTCTGCACCATGCCGGTATAGACGCCCGCCCAGTTCCATTCCGCCCCGGTCAGGTATCTTTCCGGCGCCAGCGCCGACTGGTCGGCGTGATGGCCGCAGATCCAGCAGCCGCGGCCGGCGGCGGTTTCCATCACCACCTTGGGGCCGTCGACATGGGCCGTGATCACGTCGCAGCCGGCATCGGCCAGGGCGTTCGTCGCCTCGGCCTCTTTCACCGCCAGCGACCATTCTCCGGTGAAGATCACCTGACAGGTGATCGTGGGGTCCACCGCCCGCGCCCCCAGCAGGAAGCTGTTGATGTTCAGCAGCACCTGCGGAATGGGCTTGGCCGCGACAAAGCCGATCTTCTTCGACCGGGTCATGTGGCCGGCCACGATGCCGTTCAGATACTGGCCCATCCCGATATAGCCGAAGTAGCTGCCGATGTTGGGCGGCATCCCGTCCGTCCACAGGCCCGCGGCGTGCTGGAACCGCACATCCGGGTATTTTGGCGCCAGTTTCAGGATGTGCGGGTTGAAATACCCGAACGAGGTCGGGAACAGCAGCGTCGCCCCGTCCAGGTTGATCATCGATTCCATCGTCTTCTGCACGTCGATGGTTTCGGCGACGTTTTCTTCCTCGATCACGGTCACGCCGGGCAGCGCCTTGACGGCGGCGGCGCCCTCGGCATGGGCCTGGTTGTAGCCGAAGTCGTCGCGCGCGCCGACATAGATGAAGCCGACGGTCAGGCTGGTCAGCGGTTGCGCCATCAGCCGGCCGGGGCGCAGAAGCACCGCGCCACCGCCCAGCGCGGCGCTGCCCTGCAGGAACCGGCGGCGGGAAAGGGGAACTGGGGCCATGGGGACGTCTCCTCGGGAAGGGCGGGAAAGGGCCGGGCGAACCAGTTGCCGCGACTGTCGGGGAAATCACCGATGCTGTCGTGCGCTGGTTTCGCACCAGACCGCTGCAGGAAATGCAGCGCTTGGGCCCGGGGCTCGGGAACCCTTCTTGCGCGGTCCCCGACGATGCGATCCCTGGTTGCAAGACTGGCGCGCGGGTCCGCGACCACGCGGGGCAGCGGACCTTGCGGCGTCGAAGGAACGGCCCGGGGGCGCAGGGCGCAGGCTCCAAAGGCGCCTTCGTCCCGGACCGGTCGGGCACGACCGCCGTTCGACGGATCAGATCCGGGGGTCGTCAGAACGCCCGCCGCGATCGGTCCGCCACGGGGGCGGCCGACACAGCGGCAGGATCATCCGGCGCCTTCCAGGGGTGTTCGCCAAGGGTTGCCCAACGTCGCCCCGACCACGACCATCGCCCCGGGAAAAGCACGGGTCGGCGCTGGCGCGGGGCACCTCGACCTCGGCCCGCCGGCGGCAATGTCGGACTTGGGTCGGCCTGTCTGGCCGGACAGGGCACCCGCGTCGACGCAGGCGGATCAGTCGTCGGTCGGGCGCGGACGGTGCGCGGCGGCGGCGCGCCGGGTCAGGGCGGCCACCGCCTCGGCCCGGGCGAGGTCGCGGGCGGCGGCGGCGCGGGTGGCCTCGACCTCGGCCCGCTGACGGGCCAACGTCAGGTTCAGGTCCGCCTTGCAGGCATCGACCCAGGCCAGATGGCGCAGCGCATTGGCCCCATCGACGGCATCGGCGCCCTCGGGCAGCGACAGGCCCGCGTCCAGCGCGCGCATCTGCGCCTCGGTCCGGGTGCGGCGGGCCTGCGCCTCGGCCAGGCGAGACAGGCGGACATCGGCGATCAGCCGCGACAGCGCCGACAGCCGCGCCAGGCCCGGCGCCCGGGTCATGGCGCCGCCCCCCCGGCGCGCGCCGCGGCACGCTGGCGCACGGCCTCGGCAAAGCGGATGGCGGCGGCGACGGCCAGGTAATGCTCGGGCCGGATCCCGGCCCCCACCTCGACCGAGGCATGCAGCATCCGCGCGGTCGGCGGGTCGTGACGGATGGGCACCCCCGCCTCGATCGCGCGGGCGCGGATCCGCGCCGCGACCGCATCCACCCCCTTGGCCACGCAGACCGGCGGGGCGCCGTCGCCCGGTGCCCAGCGCAGGGCCACGGCATAATGCGTCGGGTTCACGATCACCACGGTGGCCCCGGGCACATCCTGCATCATCCGGTTGTTCGCCCGTTCGCGGCCCAGCCGCAGCCGTTCGGCCTTTTGCCGGGGATCGCCCTCGCTTTCGCGCAGGTCCTGCATCAGTTCGCTGCGGGTCATGCGCAGGCGCAGGGCATGGCTGTGGCGCTGCCACAGCAGGTCGACCAGGCCCACCGCCAGCATCAGACCCGCGACCAGCCCTAGCAGCTCGACCAGCAGGCGCAGCCAGCCCTGCAGCACCGCGCCGGGGGGCAGCGCCATGCCCGACAGCACCAGATCGCGCCGCAGCCACAGAAGCCAGGCCACCGCCAGCGCGACCGCCGTCATCTTGACCAGAGACTTGGCGAATTCGACCAGGCCCTGCAGCCCCAGCTTCTGGCGCAGGTTGGACAGCGGCGAGATCCGCGACAGGTCGGGCGCCAGCCGCGAGGGCGCCAGCACCAGCGCCCGCTGCCCGATCACCCCCACCAGGGCCGCCACCGCCGGCAGGACCAGGATCGGCGCCAGCACGGCCAGCGTCACGCCGACCAACCCCCAGGCGGCACGGGCCGGATCGCCCGGCGGGCCCAGCGTCCCCCACAGCGACCGGGCTGCCTGACCCCAGCCCGACAGCAGGCCCGCCCCCAGCACCGCGGTGGCCAGCCACAGGCCCACCCAGGCCGCGGCCGCGGTCAGATCGGCCGACCGGGCGACATCGCCGCGACGGCGCGCCTCCTCCAGGCGGCGGGGCGTCGCCTCATGGCTGCGTTCGGCGGCGTCGTCCTGGGCCATCAGCGCACCGCCAGCGGCGCATCCAGCGCCGCCTCGAGCCCGCCACGCCACAGGCCCAGCGCCAGTGGCAGCACCGCCAGCGTCAGCACCAGCATGCCCGCCGCCTGCGCCGGCGCACCCACCAGCGTCAGCATCAGCGACGGCATCGCGCGGTTCATCACCCCCAGCGCGACGGTATACATCAGCGAGGCCGCCAGGAATGGCGCGGCCAGCTGAAAGGCCAGCGCGATCGCCAGGCCCGACCGGTCCAGCAGCCACATCGCCAGATCGGCGGGCTGCGGCAGGGCGCCGGGGGGCATCGCCTCATAGGACAGCAGCAGCAGCTGCACCGCCCGGACCGGCCCGTCCAGCGCAACGAACAGCGCCAGCCCCGCCACGGTCAGCAGATGCCCGATGGCCGGCAGCGGCTCGGGCCCGCTGCCGGGGAACATCTGCGCCAGCGAGGTCGCCTGCGCGATCATCGCGCCGGCCATCTGCAGCGCCTGCAGCATCAGCCGCAACACCGCCCCCAGCGCCAGACCCGCGGCGGCCTCGGCCACCAGGGCGGCGGGGTGCGGGTCGGGCGCGGCCGTGGCGGCAAAGGGCGCCACGACCGGGGTCAGCGCCAGGGCCAGCGCCAGCCGGACCCGCGCGGGCACCACCACCTCGGACAGCACGGGCAGCAGCGCCATCATCGCGCCGATCCGCACGAAGGCCAGCACCGCGGGCCATCCCAGCGCCAGGGCGGGGTCCAGGATCCGGGCCGCATCCAGCGTCACCGTCATGCCGCCACCAGCCCCACCATGGCCGGGCGCGCCTCGGTCCCCACCTCGTCATAGGACAGGACCGGCGCGCTCAGCCCGCGGGCGGCCACGACCGTCCGCAGGAACCGCCGCCGGGGGGCCGAGGTCACGATGGCCGGTTGCACCCCGGTTTCCTGGGCGCGGGCCAGCCGGTCGGCCAGCCCGGCCGCCAGTCGGTTGAACAGTTCGGGCGGCAGCGCCACGTCCCGCCGTCCGCGGTCGGCCTCGACCTGATGCTGGACGAACACCCGTTCCCATTCCGGTGCCAGCTGGATCAACGGCAGCGACCCGTCCTCGCGCCGGTAGTCGGCGACGATCTGGAAGCCCAGCCGCTGGCGGACATGTTCGCACACCGCCTCGGCCGTGTCGGCGTCGCGCACCTCGGCGATCGCCTCGAGGATCAGGGGCAGGTTGCGGATCGACACGCGTTCGTCCAGCAGCAGCCGCAGCACCGCCAGCAACAGCTCGACCGGAACCTTGACCGGCACCAGATCGTCCAGCAGGCGGCGGTTGGCCTCGGCCCGCGCGGGGTCGGACAGGTTGACGAATTCGTCCAGCAGCCGGCGCAGCCCCCGCAGCGTCAGCAGGCGCGACAGGTTGGCCTTCAGCACCTCAAGCAGATGGGTCGCCAGAACCTCGGCCGGGGTGACCACCGTCAGACCGGCCAGCGCGGCCTCATCCTGGGTGGCGGCAGGGATCCAGCGGGCGGGGGCGCCGTAGACCGGTTCGCGCACATCCACCCCGCCGGGGGCCACCACCCCCTCGGCCAGCAGGACCAGCACGCAGTCGGGCATCAGACGGTTGCGCGCACGTTCCACCCCCTGCAGGCGGATGCGATAGGTGCCGGGCGGCAGGGCGGGGTCGTCGGTCAGCCGGATCTCGGGCAGGATCAGACCATAGGTCGCGGCGATATGCTGGCGCATGCTGACGATGCGCGCGTCCAGCCCGGTGGCCGGGTCCAGCACCAGATGCACCAGGCTGCTGGCGAATTCGACGTGGATGTCGTCGAAATCCAGCACATCGCCCATGGATCGGGGCCGCGGCGCTGGGCACCCTGCCACCCGCCGCGCTCGCCGCCCGCATCGCCCCGGCCGAGGCGCCCATCGCGGCGTTGGCCGCGGCGGACGCCATCGACCTCATCGACCCCTGGCCCGCGATCTGCACGCCCGATTGCCGCGCCGTGCATGACGGGCAGGGCTGGTATTTCGACAACAACCATCTGACCAACCTGGGCGCGGTGGCGCTTGCGCCGCTGTTCGTGCCTGTCCTGCGGGGGGCTGCCGGTGACTGACGCCGACGTGATCGTGATCGGCACCGGCATCGGCGGCGGCGGGA
>JACXUX010000010.1 GCA_014763725.1 Rhodobacterales bacterium | reverse complement strand
CCCAGTTGTCTGACGATCCCCGCCGCGATCAGCCCGGCCGCAATGGGCACGAAGGCCACCGACAACAGCCTGAGCCGCAGGAAGCTGGCCCCCAGCAGCCCGCCGATCCATTCCGCCGGGATCAGCTTGGCCAGAAAGCCCGCCGCCAGCAGCGCCACGCACAGCTGCGGCACCACATGGGCCAGCTGTTCCAGCGCGCGTTCGGCCGCGTCATGCGCCACCGCCCGGCCGCGGCGGGCAACTAGCACCGACAGCATGACGAACAGGGCGGCAAACAGGATCGTGACGATCATGACCGCGCCCTACATCCGGTCGCGCAGGCGGGTTTCCGCCTTCAGCACCATGTCGATGGGCAGCGCCCGGGCGATCAGGCCGGCCACCACCGGCAGCGCCATGGTCGCGGCAAAGCGCAGGATGGAAAAGTCGAGCCCCATCATCGGCACGTCCCAGGTCAGGATGCGCTGCAGCCCCAGCGTGGCCCAGGCGGTGATGAAGGCGACCATCACCCCGCGGTCCGCCCCCACCGACCCCAGGATCGCCAAGAGCGGAAAGGCCGCAGTGGGCCCGCCCACCGTGACCGTGCCGGCAAAGGTGGCCGCCACCAGCCCCAGCACCCCCGAGCCGCGGCCGACGATGCCCGCAACCCGTTCGCGCGGGATCAGCACCCACAGCACGCCCGCCGCCGCGACCGCCGCGATGACCCGCGGCATGGTGCCCAGCAGGACGGCCAGATCGTCGCTCAGCGCCTGGCGGAAGACCGCCTCGCCCTTCAGCCACCAGACCGCCGCGCCCGAAACGACCGACACCCCCAGCAGGACAAAGAACATCGGGCCGAAGCCCAGCCGGAACCAGGCCCGCCACCAGCGCGCGTGGCGCCAGAATTCGAAATCGTCCCGATCCTGCGGCCGGTCAGCCATGCCGGTGTCCGTGGTGGTGCCCGTGGTCGTGATGGTGGTCATGATCGTGATCATGGCCGTGGTGATGGTGGTGGTGGTCCTGCATCTGCGCGCGCAGTTTCTCGGCGATGCGGCGGGGTTCGGCGTGGCCTTCGGTCACGGCCTCGATCACCGCGCGGAACAGGTCGGCATCGGGCGGCAGCTGGCCGGCCAGAAAGCCCGCCAGGCGGGCCAGCACGATGGCGCGGCTGGCGATGACGTCGATCTTCTCGGTCTCGGCGGCGCCTTCGACCTCGGCCAGGGTGTCGCCCAGGATGCCGGCGAACAGCCTTTCCATGTAGGCGGCGCGGTCGGGCGCCTCGGCCAGGGGGCCGGGGTCGACCGGATCGCCGGTCAGTTGCACGCCCACCTTGCGCGCGATGATCGTCAGCCGGTCGCGGATCTCGGCGTTGATCTGAACGCCTTCGTCAAGCTCGCCGCACATCGTCAGCCCCCCTTGTCCAGCATGAAATCCCAGCACTTGCGGAACAGGCCGGGGCTGTTCAGCGTGCGGGCGTATTCCTCGATCTCGGCGGCCGGCAGCGGCCGCGCCCCGCCCAGCGGGGCGGCCCGCACCGGCCGTTCGGCGGTCTGTTCGGCATAGAGCGCCAGCACGCAGGCCTCGACCAGATCGGCGCCCAGCGTCACGATGCCATGGGCATTCAGCACCGCCCCGCGCCCGGCCCCGATCGCGGCGGCCAGCGCAGCCCCCGGTCGGGCGTGCTGATCGAATGGGCATGGGGATAGACGGCCAGATCGGCCACCAGCACCCCCTGCGGCAGCACGGGCATCAACTGCCCGCCCGCGGCCGTCAGCGTGCCCAGCCAGACCGGGTGGCCATGCACCACGGCCTGCACGTCCGGCCGCGCGCGATAGATCTCGGCGTGCAGATGCACCTCGTTCGGGGGGCGGTCGCCCTGGATCACCGCGCCGTCCAGACCCACCCGGCACAGCATCGCCGGCGTCATCGCGGCGGGGTTGCTGGCCGCGGTGTTGATGACAAAGCCGCCGTCCACGCGGGCCGAGGCATGGCCGTTGTAATCGACCACCCCCGCCCGCACGAGGAACCGCAGCGCATCGCAGACCTGGGCGGCGGGGTCCTGCATCGCCCTAGGCCCGCAACGCGGTCAGCATGGCGGGCAGGTAGTCGGCGTCCGAGGCGATGACCAGCACCGCAGCCGACGGGCGCAGCGCGCGGGTGACCGCCTCGGCCTCGCGCCCGGCGACGACCACGCCCGCGGTCATCACGCCGCGCGCGCGCCAGCCGCGCCATGACGCCCGCGGCCGGGGCGCCCTCGGCCGTGCTGGCCACCAGCACCACCACATCGGCGCCCTGCAACTCGTCGGCATAGGCCAGCGCGGCCCCGTCCGGCCCGGTCAGGCGCACCCGATCGGCGGCCAGGTCCGGCTGCACCGGCGCCAGGATCAGGAAATGCGCCCCCTTCCAGGGGTCTTCGCTGATCGCATGCAGCATCTCGGCCGCGCCGCGGTCCAGCGCGATGATGCGCGAGGCCCGCGGCAGCGAGTTGGGATACTGCACCCGGAAGGCCGCCTCGGCCGCGGTGGCCGCCCGCGCGCAGCCGTTCAGCAGCGTCGGGCGGTCGACCGAGGGTTGCGGCAGCACAGAGAAGCCGTCGTCGTCGTCGTGCATGGCCTACACCGAGGTCTGCTTGACGCCGGGCCGCACGGTCAGGTCTTCCTTGCAGGCCTCGACGAAGGGGGCGTCCTTGGGCAGCACGGCGGCGACCGACCGCACCTTCTGATGCACGGGGTCGATGCCCGGGGGCGTCGCGCCGGTCTTCATCATGGCCTGCACCGCCTTGCGCAGCCGGTGGCGGGCCATGATGATCCCGTTGTCGGTGGACACCAGGTTTTCCCTGGTGCGGTCGACGATGGGGCCCATGCTTTCCTGCAGGCTGGCGTCCTGCATGGCGATACCCCAGACACCGGAATAGGTCTCGCCCCGGCGCTGGGCGTCGCGGTCCATCAGATAGTCGTTGTCCTTGTTCTGCAGCGGCCGGAAGATCCCGGGCACATATTTGTTGTGCACGCCGTAGCCGTCCATCATCGCCTGACGCTCTTCCTCGGTCAGGGCGCGGGTGGGGTGATAGTCGAACGACCAGGCCCAGCAGGTTTCGTCGTCGATCGGGATCCAGAAATGGCCGTGCACCGGATGGTCGCCGCGCGGCGGCACCATGGTGAAGGACGGCATGACCCAGGGCGTGATGCGCCAGTAGTAGTGATCGTCCTCGGCGTTGCGGCGGGCGCCGATGAACAGCCCGCCGGGGGCGTCGACCACCTCGAACACCGGCTTCTTGTCCTGCTGGTTGTACTTGTTGCCCTTGGCGCCCTTGAACAGCGGGTCGGTCTTGAGGCTGCCCGGATGCAGGAACGACACGTGCGAGCTGTCGATGCCGCCCTCCATCGCCTGCAACCAGTTGCATTCCTGCCAGCGCTTGGAGGTGTAGGTCTGTTCGGCCGGCACGTTGCAGAATTCCCAGGCCGACAGCGGCGGGCGGTCGGCCGGGTCGCCCATGTGGGTCCACAGCACGTCGCCCACCTTGATCAGCGGATAGCCCTTCAGCTTGACCTTCTGGCAGAAGCCCGATTCCTCGGGCTCCGAGGGCACCTCGGTGCACTGGCCGGTCACGTCGTATTTCCAGCCGTGGTAGGGGCAGCGGATCCCGCCCTCTTCATTCCGGCCGAACCACAGCGAGACGCCGCGGTGGGCGCAGAATTCGTCGATCAGGCCATAGCGGCCCTTCGAATCGCGGAAGGCCAGCAGCCGTTCGCCCAGCAGCTTGACGCGCACGGGCGGCGCGTCGTCCTCGGGCAGTTCGCGCGCCAGGAGCGCCGGGATCCAGTAGCGCCGGAACATCTGGCCCATCGACGCCTCGGGGCCCGTCTGGGTCAGAAGATCGTTTACCGCTTTGGTCAGCATGGCCTTGCTCCTCCTTGGGCCGGGGCCGCGGGCCCCATTTCCGCGATCGCCGGTTGACGTTCGGGCGGCTTCGCGCTAGGCCCTGCTTAATTCCTATATGCGGAACGCCGTTCTATTTTTACATAAAGCTACCCTGCGCCCATGACGGCGTCAACTCTGACGGAGGAAAAATGACCGTGACGACAACGCTCGACCCGATCGGCACTGAGGACATCGCCCCGGGCGAGGCGGTTCAGGTCCAGGCGGCGGGGCTGACGCTGGCCGTCTTTCGCGTGGGCGACGAATTCTATGTCACCGACGACCAGTGCACCCATGGCCCCGGCCTGCTGCACGAAGGCTGCCTGACGGGGTATGAGATCGAATGCGATTTCCACCAGGGCAGCTTCAACATCCGCACGGGCGAGGTGATCGAGCCCCCCTGCACCGTGGCGCTGCGCGTCTATCCGGTCACGCTGCGTGACGGGAGGGTGATGATCGACCTGCCCGCCTGACGGAAACGGGCGGGCGCCCTGCGGCGCCCGCCCGGTCGGCGGACGGCTGCGCCCGGCCGCGCGCGGCCGGGACACAGGCCGGTTCAGGGCTTGGGCGGCAGGTCGGCCAGCTCGGCCTCGTAGGCCTTGTCCATGCGCGGCTGCATGCCGTGTTTCGCCAGCGCCTCGGCGAACATGCTGCGCACCAGGGGGCTTTCGTCGGCATAGTCGATCTGGTCGCCGCCGATGCGCTGGCTGATCCAGGCCTTGGGCACGCCCTGGGCGTTGCGGATGGCGACGCCCTCATGCTTCAGCGCCAGATAGCGCGCGGGCGCGGTGCCGGTGTCGAAGTGCTGGTGATACCACATGTTCGGCGGCGTGATCAGGCTGCCCACCTTCCAGTCGTAGCGGGTGGGTTCCTCGCCCTCGGGATACATCAGGCTGTAGCCTTCACCCGACAGGATGATGACATGGGCGCCGGGGCCGTGGCGGTGGCACTTCTTGTAGGTGCCCACGGGGAACTGGCTGATGTGGCTGTTCATGCTGGACTTGGCCAGCTGGAACCGGATGTGGCCGCCGCCGGCGCCGCGTTCCTTCGCCTCGACCAGCGGCAGGTTCACCGCATCGGCCACGAAGTTGGTTTCCAGCAGCAGCCCCTTCTGTTCGCCCTTGTTGGCGAAATAGTCGGGTTCGCCGTTGAAGCGGCCCTTGAAGTCATAGGCCGTGCCGAACAGGAAGTCGGGGTCCTCGTAGATGTTCAGGATCGGCGGCAGGTTGGTCACCGCCACGAAGCGCGCCGCGTCCGACCCCTAGCCGTTGAAATGCTGGTGATGCGCGTTCAGCGGAATGCCGAACAGCGACCCCGGCCCCCATTCGAAGGTGATGCGGTCGCCCCTGTCGTTCCAGACCGTGGTCGACCCGCGGCCCGACAGGATCAGGATCATCTCCTCATACAGCTGGCGCTGCGGGGACAGCTTGCCGCCGGGGGCGATCTCCATCACATAGCAGTCGTTCGAGGTGCGGCTGCCGTCGTGGTTGATGAACACCGCACGGCCGCCGCGGCGGGGCCAGGGATCCAGGTAGACCGTGTTCAGGTCGTGGATGTAGATCCCGTTCAGGATGCGCAGCCCCTCGGCCTTGATCCAGCGGGTATAGGGCGTTTCCTTCTCGGTCTTGAACTGCTCGGCCAGCTTGCCCGGGACGATTGCATCCTTGGCCATGCGCGCGTGTCCTCCGGTTGTTGGGCGGGCCCGGGCAGGCCGCCGGGCGGCCCCGCAAGATTTCCCTTTTGACCCATCACGCCGAGGCTACGTTCCATTTACGCCGCCGTCAATGGACCGATGGTCCGCATAGAGGAACGCCTTCCCGCTGCCCGACGAAGCCCCGCGCGCCCATACCCTGGCCGACCACGCCCCCGGCGACTGGGCCGCGCATGAACACGGGCCGGATGCCGACCCCGATCATGACGACATCGACCCCGGCCCGCTGGAGGAAAACCCGATCTGGCTGCGCGACAATGTCGAACTGACCACGGTGGGCATCGACGTCGGTTCGGCCGGGACGCAGGTGATCTTCTCGCGCCTGCATCTGCAGCGCCGCGGCAGCGACCTGACCAGCCGCTATGTCATCGTCGACCGGCTGACCGTGTTCGAGTCCGACGTGGCCTTTACCCCCTATCTGGATGAACACCGGATCGACGGCGCGGCGCTGGGGGCGATCATCGACGACGCCTATGCCCGGGCGGGCATCCGCCCCGTCGACATCGACACCGGCGTGGTGATCCTGACGGGCGAGGCGCTGCGGCGGGAAAAATCCCAGGCGATCGCCCAGATCCTGGCGCAGAAGGGCGGCGATTTCGTCACCGCCACCGCCGGCAACCACATGGAGGCGATGCTGGCCGCCTATGGATCGGGCGCCGCGCGGCGCAGCCATGACACGGGCGGCCGCATCCTGGCCATCGACATCGGCGGCGGCACGACCAAGCTGGCGCTGATCGAGGCGGGCCACATCCGCTGGACCGCCGCGCTGCACATCGGCGGCCGGCTGATCGTGACCGAGGAGGACCGCGTCGTCCGGCTGGACCCGTCGGGCGCCTGGCATGCGCATGAGGCGGGCTTCCACCTGGCCCCGGGTGCCGCGCTGACGCGCGCGGGAAAGGCGCAGATCGCCCGCGGCATGGCACGGCGTCTGGCCGATGCGCTGCGCCCCGGCGGCGCGGCCGATCTGGCGTATCTGTTCCTGACCGACCCGCCGGGCGATCTGGCGGGGATCGAGGGGCTGATCTTCTCGGGCGGGGTCGGCGAATATGTCTATGGCCGCGAGACGCGCGACTTCGGCGATCTGGGCCTGCCGCTGGGCCAGGCGCTGCGCGAACTGGTGGATGCCGGGGACTTCCCCGCGCCCCTGCTGCCCGCGGGCGCCTGCATCCGGGCCACGGCGCTGGGTGCCTCGGAATATTCGGTGCAGCTGTCGGGTCAGACCAGCCTGATCACCCGGCCCGGTGCCGTTCTGCCGCGCCGCAACCTGCAGGTGGTCAAGCCCGATCTGGACCTGGCCGCCGAGCCCCCGGCCGAGACCATCGACGCCGCGATCCGCGCACAGTTCACCGCGCTGGACCTGGACCCCGCCACGGCCGAGGTGGCGCTGGCGCTGGACTGGCACCTGCTGCCCGAATATGCCCGTGTCCGCGCGCTGGCCGACGGCATCGCCGCGGCGATGGCGCCGCGCGTGGCGGCCGGGCTGCCGCTGCACATCCTGATCGACGGCGACATCGCGCTGACACTGGGCCACATCCTGCGCGACGAATTGCGGCTGGGGGTCGAGATGCTGGTAATCGACGGCATCACGCTGCGCACGTTCGACTTCATCGACCTGGGCCAGCTGCGGCTGCCGTCGCTGACCGTGCCGGTGACGATCAAGTCGCTGCTGTTCTCCGACCAGGCGCCCGATGGCGCGCGCACGGCCGAACGGGTGCATTTGCGCGCCCCCGCGCACCACCACCATCACGACCATCACCACCACCACCATCATCACCATGAGGACGGGCACGGACACCACGACCATGGCCACCCGCACGACACCACCACCCCGATGCGCCCGGGGATGCGGCCCCTGCCCGCAGCGCCGCTCCGGACGGTTCCCGCCAGGGAACGGGTTCTGTATAACGGAACAGCCTCATTGAACCGGAACCGCCCATGACCGACGCAGCCCAGCCCAAGCCCAGGATCGTCAACCGCAACCCCCGGCGCGACAGCCAGCGGCTGAGTTCGGTCACCACGGCGATCCACCTGCTCAAGACCTTTTCCGAGGAAGAGCCGGAACTGGGCATTTCGGAACTGGCCAAGCGGCTGGGGATCGCGAAAAGCACGGTGCACCGGCTGGCCTCGGCCCTGCTGGACGAGGGGCTTCTGGAACAGAACGCCGACAGCGGGCGCTACCGGCTGGGGATCGGGCTGTTCTCGCTGGGCAGCCAGGTCCGGTCGCGCATCGACGTGGCGGCCGAGGCCAAGCCGATCCTGAACGACATGCGCGCCAAGCTGGGCGAAAACGCGCGGCTGGCGGTCCTTAGCCGCCGCAACGTCGTATTCATCCACGATTTCGAAAGCAACGAGGGCGTGCGCCTGCGGTCGATCACCGGCCAGCAGCGCCCCGCCCATTGCACGGCCGAGGGGCTGTGCCTGCTGTCGGGCATGCGCGCGCCGCAGCTGGATGCCTTTCTGGCCGAACCGCTGCCCGCCCGCACCCCCAACAGCGTGACCGTGGCCGAGGACCTGGCCGAACGCGTGCGCCGCATCAAGCGCGTGGGCTATGCCACCGAGGATGAGGAATGCGACCTGGGCACCCGCTGCATCGCCGCCCCGGTGCGCGATGCCGAAGGCCGCGTGGTGGCGGCCGTGGGTCTTGCCGGGCCCCGGCTGCGGTTGAAGAAACGCGATTTTCCCGCACTGGCGGAACAGGTGATCGCCTATGCCAACCGCCTGTCGGAACGGCTGGGCTATGAGGCCGGCCAGCCGATCTATGTGCGGGTCACCAGCTGATCGGAAGGACAGATGCCAAGAATTGACCTGAGCGGAACCGGAACCGGGTTCGACTGCGCCGAGGACGACACCCTCCTGCGGGCTGCGCTGCGGTCGGGGGTGGGCATGTCCTATTCCTGCAACGTGGGATCCTGCGGCAACTGCCGGTTCGAGCTGGTCTAGGGCCAGGTGACGCAGCTGCGCGCCGATGCCCCGGCCTGGACGGACAAGGACCGCGCCCGCAACCGCTGGCTGGGCTGTCAGGCCGTGCCGTCCGGGGATTGCACCGTCAAGTTCCGCCCCGATCCGGCGGCCGTGCCCGTGCATCCCCCGGCCCGGCGCACGGGCACGCTGATCGGCGTGACCGACCTGAACCACGACATCCGCGAATTCCGCCTGGCGGTGACGGGCGATCCGGCCTTTCTGCCGGGGCAGTATGCGTTGCTGTCGGTGCCGGGCGTGTCGGGCGCGCGGGTCTATTCGATGTCGAACCTGGGCGACGGGGGGGAATGGCACTTCCAGATCCGCTGGGTGCCCGGGGGCGCGGCCACCACGCATCTGTTCGACCGGCTGGCCCCGGGGGACACGGTGGCGCTCGACCGGCCCTATGGCCTGCGCATCTGCGCCCCGAGGCGCCCCGCGATCTGGTGCTGATCGCGGGCGGGTCGGGCCTGTCGCCCATGGCGTCCATCGCACGCGGCGCGCTGCGCCAGACCGACCGGAACATCGCGGTCTATTTCGGCGGGCGCGGCCCGGCCGATGTGACGGCGGCGGGTTTCCTGGCGGGGCTTGCGCCCGACCGGCTGACGCTGACCGCGGCGATTTCCGACCCGGCGCAGGCCGCGGGCTGGACGGGGCGGCAGGGCTTCATCCACCAGGTCGCGATCGACGACCTGGGCGAGGAGTTGCGCAACCGCGAGATCTACTTCGCCGGCCCCGCCGCCATGGCCCAGGCCATCGCCACTGCGCTGCATGCCCTGGGGGTGCCGCGCAGCCAGGTTCACTACGACGAATTCTACTGAGGGGACGGGGCTGAACGCATGGGAAAGCTGGATCTTTCGCTGGCCTGCCGGGACTATGACCGCGTGCGTCCGCTGATGGACGGCAGCGTGCGCCCCGACGGCATCAACCTGAACTTCCAGCCGCTGGTGGTCGAGGAAACCTTCTTCCGCATGCTGCGCTATCGCGAATTCGACGCGGCGGAACTGTCGATGTCGTCCTATACCGTGTCGCTGACGCGGCCCGAACGGCCCTTTGTCGCCATTCCGGTCTTTCCGTCGCGGTTCTTCCGGCATTCCTGCATCTACATCAATGCCGACAGCGGCATCCGCGAACCCCGCGACCTGATCGGCAAGCGCGTGGGCGCGCCCGAATACCAGATGACGGCGCCGGTCTGGATCCGCGGCATCCTGTCGGAACATTACGGCGTGCCGCCCGACAGCATGATCCATGTGACGGGGGGCGAGGAACAGCCGGGCCGCGACCAAAAGGTGCCGATCCGGCTTCCCGCGAACTTCCGTCTGGAACGGATCAACGGGCATCAGACCCTGTCGGCCATGCTGCGCGATGGCGAGATCGACGCCCTGGTGACCGCGCGCAAGCCGTCGACCTATGACGGCCAGCGGGTGCGCCGACTGTTCGTCGACTACCCCCGCGTCGAACGCGACTACTGGCGGCAGACCGGCATCCCCATCATGCATGTCGTGGCCATAAGGCGCGAGGTCTATGAGGCCAACCGCTGGGCCGCCCGCGCGCTGATGAAGGCCTTTGTCGAGGCCCAGGCGCTGACCTATCAGGGCCTGCGGGAAACCGCCGCGCTGAAGGGCATGCTGCCCTGGTTCAATGCCCATGTCGAAGACACGGTCGATCTGATGGGCGACGACTTCTGGCCCTATGGGCTGGACCGCAACCGCAAGGTCATCGAGACCTTCCTGCGCTATCACGCCGAACAGGGCCTGTCGGACGGCACGCTGACGCCCGAGGACTTGTTCGCCCCCGAAACCCTGGAAGAATTCCTGATCTGAAGGAGAGGCGCATGCCCGAACGGGTCACGCTGCCGCAGCTGCACGCCATGCGGCGTGAAGGCCGCAAGATTGTCGGCGTCGTCGTCTGGGATGCCCAGATGGCCGCCATCGCCGACCGGGCCGGGGTCGACATCGTGTCGGTGGGCGACACGGTCGGCACCAACCTGTGGGGGCGGGACAATCCGCTCGACGTCTCGCTGGATGAGATGGTGATCGTCGCCCGCGCGGTGCGGCGGGGGGTGCGACGGGCGCTGGTCTCGGCCGACTTTCCCTATGGCCCGCTGCAGCAGGGCACGGACAGCGCCGTGGCCGCCGCGATCCGCCTGGTGAAAGAGGCGGGCGTCGACATGGTGAAACCGGACGGCGCCGCCGAATTCCCCGAGGCGGTCCATGTGATCACCCGCGCGGGCATCCCGGTCTGGGCGCAGTTCGGCATCACCCCGCAGACCGCGCTGCGCCACGGGGTGGACTATTCCAGCGCCGCGAAACCCGGCGCGCAGATCCCCGCCGGGCTGACCCAGGCCATGCTGGACGAGGCCCGCGCGCTTGAATCCGCAGGCGCGGCCCTGCTCGACTTCACCAACTCGGGCCCCGTGGCGGGGCCTGTGGTGACGGCCGCGGCCGGCGTGCCGGTCATCGGCGGCTTTGGCGGCGGGCCCTGGCTCGACGGGCGGGTGCGCATGGCCCATCCCGCCATCGGCTATGGCGCGAAGCACATCGGCGACGACAGCAACATGTATGCCAATGTGGCCGAGATCAGCCTGAACGCGCTGACGGAACTGGCCGCCGACATCCGCGCCGCGCGCCACCTGCGCGGCCAGGGCGACCGCACGGAAAGGAACAGCTGATGCCTGTGGCGCTGATCGACGGGATCTAGACCCATTACGAGGTGCGCGGCGAAGGCCCGCCCGTGCTGATGTTCGCCCCCGGCGGCTTCGATGCCAGCCTGGACAAGTGGGAAGGCCTGGGCGTCTATGCGAAGATCCGCCTGCTGGATCATCTGCCGCGCGACTTTTCCTGCATCGTCTTTGACCGGCGCGAGACCGGCCAGTCCGGCGGCCGCGTCGAACGGCTGAGCTGGGAGGCCTATGTGCGCCAGGGCGTCGGGCTGCTGGACCACCTGGGCATCGACCGGGCGCATCTGATCGGCGGCTGCATGGGCTGTTGCCCCGTGGCGGCCATGGCCAGGCGCCACCCCGACCGCGTGATGTCCATGGTGCAATACTGGCCCGTGGGGGGCGCCGGGTTCCGGCTGAACGGCCACCGCCGCTTTGCCGTGCATCTGGCGCATGTGGACCAGCACGGGCTGCAGGGCGTGGTCGACCTGGCGCTGTCCACCACCGACGGCTTTGGCAAGGATCCCCGCCCCGGCCCCTGGGCGCCGGTCCTGCGCCGCGATCCCGAATTCCGCGAACGCTTCCTGGCGCAGAAGGTCGAGCACTACAAGCTGACGGTCGCCTCGATCCCGCGCACGCTGCTGGACCGCGACAGCGTCCCGGGGTTCGAGCCCGAGGACATGATGCAGCTGTCCATCCCCACGCTGATCATTCCGGGTCGTGACACGGCGCATGCCATGTCGGCCGCCTGGTTCCTTGAGGAATGTTCGCCCGCGGCCACGCTGTGGGACATTCCGGTGCCCGAACAGACGGCCGAAACCGTGCCGCCGCGGGTGATGGAGTTCCTGCACGCCGCCCGCTGACGGACGGGGCGGGAGGATCCCGCCCCCCCGGACCTAGCCCAGCAGATCCAGCGTGTCGGGGGCAAAGACCGCATCCACCGACACCGGCCGCGTCAGGATGCCCTGCGCCGTGGCATGGCCGATCAGGGTTTCCAGAACCTTGCGGTTCGGTTCAACCCCATAGGGCAACGGATCGCCCCCCATCATCGGCGCCAGCGTCGCGTGCAGCCTGTCGATGGCCGTGGCTTTTCGATCCGGCCAGCGTGCAGATCGTCCAGATAGGCGCGTTTGGACGCGGCAAAGGCGTGGAACAGTGCCGGCGCAAGGCCGGGGTTCGCCGCCAGCACATCGTTGCGCACCACCACCAGATGGTTGATCGGCCAGTGCCCGCGGTCGCGGAAGGCGGCCAGACCCGCGGCGAACGGGTCGGCGATCAGAGGCCCCACATCGGGGCTGTCGGTCGCCACGCCGATCGCGGCCGGGATGCGGCCCTGGGCCAGGTCGTCCTCCATCTTGCGGCCGGCGGGCAGCGGCACGACATTGGCGGGCGGCACATAGCTGGCCACATGTTCGTCGCCCGACAGCACCCAGGTGATGCGCGACAGGTCGACGCCATACTCCTCGGCCAGGATCGCGCGGGCCCAGACGCCGGTGGTCACGGTATAGCCGCGGTTGACGCCGACCTCTCGCCCCTCCAGGTCGCGCGGATGGGTGATGCCGGCGTTGCGGTTGACCAGGATCGCGCCGTGGTGAAAGTCGCGCACCAGAAACACCGGGATGGCGGTGAACGGCACCCCGTGTTCGCGCGCGCACAGATAGGTCGTCAGCGCCATTTCGCAGACGTCATAGGCCTGTTCGCGCACCATCCGGCGAAAGGCGTGGACAAGGACGGGAACCTCTTCCCAGTCCAGCGCGAACCCTTCGGGCGCGATCTGCCCGGATTTCAGCGCGGCATTGTTTCCCTGGGTGCGCGATACTGCGCGAAGCGTGACGGGCGCCATGGTCTCCTTCGTGTTGCGGGACGCAGGCTAGGGCCGCAGCCGGCAGAAGGGAAGACAATCCCGGAACGCGGTTCCGCCTGACGGATCAACAGCAGGAACAGTCGGCGTCGCCTTCGGCCGCCAGCGCCGGCAGATACCAGCGCGGCGGCAGGTCGTCGTCCGTCACCGCGGCCAGCGGGCGGAAGAGTCGCAGCCGATAGGGCGCCCCGGCCGGATCCCACATCAGCGCAACGGTTTCCACCGGCGGGCAGCCCGGTGTCTGGCAGCGCAACTCGCTGACCGCCACCACCCAGTCGGACCCCAGGGCGAAGCGGTCGCGCAGCAACGCGGCCACGCGGGCCGCCCCTGCCCCGGCCTGCGCCCGCCCCGCAGGGCGCCGCAGCCCCCGCACAGCCGCCCGCGTATTGTCGTCATGTTCCGTCATGTAGAACCGTGTTCTTGTCAGCTGGACACCCTGACGCTACCTTGCCCGAAATTCCGAGGGAGGAACGGCCATGAGCAACCGTGTCCTTGCCGCCGTGCGCACCGGCCCCAGCCAGACCGAATTCCGCGAATATCCGATGCCCGACATCCCCGACGACGGCGCGCCGATGCGGGTCGAGGTGGCGGGCATCTGCGGCACCGATGTCAAGCTGTATGCCAGGCCGGAAACCGCCGACCCGGTCATCATGGGACATAAAAAATCGGCATCATCGAAAAGGCGGGCAAGACCTTCCTGAAACGCAAGGGCGTCAAGGAAGGCGATCGCGTCTTTGTCGAACACTACGTCCCCTGCTTCCAGTGCGAATGGTGCCACAAGGGCGAATACCGCCTGTGCGAGGCGACCGACTGGCGCAAGAACCCCGAGGCGATCCGCTACGGCTATACCTCGGCCCATCGCGCGCCGCATCTGTGGGGCGGGTTCGCGCAATACATGTTCCTGCCGTGGAATGCGGTGCTGCACAAGGTGCCCGACGGGGTGTCGGCCGAACGCGCGGGCATCGTCACGCCGATGGCAAACGGCATCCAGTGGGCGCTCCTGGACTGCGGGCTGGGCTACAACTCGACCGTGCTGATCCAGGGGCCCGGCCAGCAGGGCCTGAGCCAGGCGATCGCCTGCAAGCAGGCGGGCGCGTCGCTGATCATCGTCACCGGCACGGCCAAGGATGCGGCCCGGCTGGAGGCCGCCCGCCAGCTGGGCGCCGACTGCACGATCAACGTCGACGCCGAAGACCCGCTGGAACGCATCCGGGAAATCACCCACGGCCGCGGCGTCGACGTGGCGCTGGACTGCACCGCGGGCGCGGGCACGATCCCCGTCCTGCTGGGCATCGAGGCGCTGAAGCGCAAGGGCGGCACGCTGCTGATCCAGGGCGAGATGGCGGAATTCCCGAACTTCCCGCTGGCCAAGGTGGCCAACAAGTACATCACCATCAAGTCGGCGCGCGGGCACAACTACCTGTCCTGCGAACTGGCGCTGCAGCAGCTGGCCTCGGACCGGTTCCCGCTGGACCTGATCACCACCCACCGCTTTGGCCTGAAGGATACCGACCTGGCCATCCGGTCGGTCGGCGGCAAGGGTGCGCCGGGGGTGATCCACGTCTCGCTGCTGCCGTGGGAATAGCGCGGTGCTGCCGGTCACGGTGCTGACGGGGTTTCTGGGCGCGGGCAAGACCACGCTGCTGAACCGGCTGCTGACGGCCAGCCACGGCCGCCGCTATGCCGTGATCGTCAACGAATTCGGCGAGGCGGGGATCGACGGCGAACTGCTGGCCTCGGGCAGCGAAGAGCTGATCGAGATGGCCAACGGCTGCGTCTGCTGCACCGTGCGGGGCGATCTGCTGCGCAGGATGCATGCCCTGCTGCCGCGCCTGGCCGACTTCGACGGCGTGCCGATCGAGACGACGGGACTGGCCGACCCAAGCCCCGTGGCGCAGACTTTCCTGATGGACGACAGCCTGCGCGATCAGGTGGCGCTGGACGGCATCGTCACGGTGGTCGATGCGCTGCACATCCTGGACCAGCTGGGCACCCGGGCCGAGGCGGTCGAACAGGTGGCCTTTGCCGATCTGATCGTCATCGCCAAGGCCGATCTGGTGACCGAGGCCGGCCTGCGCGCCGTGCGCGCGCGGCTGCAGGCGGCCAACCCGGGGGCCGAGATCCTGGTGGCCGATCGCGGCCATGTGCCGCCCGAGCGGATCCTGCACCGCGGGGCCTTCGATCTGGAACGGGTCGAGGCGCTGCTGGCCGCAGGTCAGGCGCGCGGCCCCCTGCACAGCCACCGCGACCACGATCATGAGCATGATCACCACCACGAACACCACGACCACGATCACCACCACCATGACCACGACCATGGCCCGGGGGCATCACCTCGGTCACCCTGCATGCCGACCGCCCGCTGGACGAACAGGGCGTGATCGCCTGGCTGTCGTCGCATCTGGCGCGCCAAGGCCAGGACGTGCTGCGGCTGAAGGGGATCCTGGACATCGCGGGGCAGGACCGTCGGCTGGTCGTGCAGGGCGTGCACATGATCCTGGAGGGCGACTACATCTCGGCCTGGCCCGACGGTCCACGCGAAAGTCGGCTGGTGCTGATCGGCCGCGGACTTGACGGGCCCGCCCTGACCCGTGCCTTTCATGCCTGCATCGCCTGACGGCGCGCCGCCGCGCCCATGACCCCGCCCGACCGCCCGCCGGCGGCCCCGCACGAACCAGAGAGGTTGCCCATGATCATCGATTGCCACGGCCACTACACCACCGAACCGTCGGCCTTCATGGCCTGGCGCAAGGCGCAGATCGCGCATTACCAGGCCGGCGGCACCGGCCCCGCCCCGGCCATGCCCGCGCTGAGCGATGACGAGATCCGCGAAACGATCGAGAACAACCAGCTGCGCGCCCTGCGCGAACGCGGCTGCGACATGACCATCTTCAGCCCGCGCGCCAGCGGCATGGCCCACCATATCGGGGATGAGTCCGTGTCGCTGGCCTGGACGCGGGCCTCCAACGACCTGATCCACCGTGTGGTGCAGCTGTTTCCCGACAATTTCATCGGCGTCTGCCAGCTGCCGCAGTCGCCCGGCGTGCCGGTGGCCAATTCCATCGCCGAGCTTCGCCGCTGCGTCGAGGACTGGGCTTCGTCGGCTGCAACCTGAACCCCGATGTCTCGGGCGGGCACTGGTCGGGCGCGCCGCTGACCGACAGGTCGTGGTATCCGATGTTCGAGGCGCCGTGCGACCTGGACGTGCCGGCGATGATCCACGTCTCGAGCTCATGCAACCCCAATTTCCATGCCACGGGCGCGCATTACATCAATGCCGACACCACCGCCTTCATGCAGTTCCTGGAAGGCGACCTGTTCCGCGACTTTCCCACCCTGCGGCTGATCATCCCGCATGGCGGGGGCGCGGTGCCCTATCACTGGGGCCGCTATCGCGGGCTGGCGCAGATGCTGGGCAAGCCGCCGCTGGCCGAACACATCATGCGCAACGTGTACTTCGACACCTGCGTCTATCATCAGGCGGGGATCGACCTGCTGTTCCGGGTGATCGACGTGGACAACATCCTGTTCGCCTCGGAAATGTTCGGCGCAGTCAAGGGGGTGGACCCCGAAACCGGCCACAACTTCGACGATACCAAACGCTACATCGACGCGCTGCCGATCAGCGCCGAGGACCGCGCCAAGGTGCTGGGCAGCAACGCGCGCCGCGTCTATCCGCGGCTGGACCAGGCGCTGCGGGCGCGGGGCCGCTAGGAATGGGCGGGGGGCCCGGAACGCCGGCCGCCCCGGGCCGGATCGAGGATGCGCGGCTGCTGACCGGCCGCGGCCGTTATGTGGCCGACCTGATCCCTGCGGACGGGCTGCACGCGGTATTCCTGCGGGCCGACCGCGCGCCCGCGCAGCTGGCGCGGATCGATGTCTCGGCCGCCCGCGCCCTGCCCGGCGTGCCGCTGGTGCTGACGGCGGCGGATCTGGCAGCGCAGGGCGTGCCCCCCCTGCCCCAGAACCCGCTGCCCCAGGATGAGGGCGGCAGTTTCGACCGGCCGGTGCCGCTGATCTGCGCCGATCTGGTGCGCCATGCGGGCGAGCCGCTGGCCCTGGTGCTGGCCGAAACTCTGGTCCAGGCGCTGGACGCGGCCGAGGCGATCGAACTGGACCTGGCCGAGGCTTCTGACCCGCCGGTCACGGCCTTTGTCCGGTCGATGGGCGATGCCGCGGCCTGCGCCGCCGCGCTGCGGGGTGCGGCGCATGTGATCACGCGCGCCGTGGTGGTGCCGCGCATCAGGGCCCTGCAGCTGGAGCCGCGCGGCTGTCTGGCGCGGCTGGATCCCGATGGCCGGCTGCATCTGACCACCTCGTGCCAGAGCCCGCTGGGACTGCGCAAACCGCTGGCCAACCTGCTGGGCCTGCCCGCCGATCAGGTGCGGGTGACGGCGGGCGATGTCGGCGGGTCCTTCGGGCTGAAGGGCTTCCTGACGCGGGAAGAGGCGCTGATCGCCCTGGCCGCCCGGCTGACCGGCCGGCCCGTGGGCTGGGTCGCGACCCGCAGCGAAAGCCTCCTGGCCGATCATCAGGGCCGCGGCATCTCGGGTCGGGTGACGCTGGGCCTGGACGCCGACCTGCGGATCCTGGCGCTGCAGGCCGATCTGACGCTGGCGGCGGGGGCCTATGCTTCGGCCCGGTCGCTGGGGATGATCAACAACGCGGGCGGGCTGACGGGGGTCTATGACATCCCCGTGGCCCATGCGCGGATCGCGGGCGTCACCTCGGCCGCGCCGCCCATCGCGCCCTATCGCGGCCATGGCCGGCCCGAGGCGACGCTGGCCGTGGAACTGGCGCTGGACCAGGCCGCGCGCAGGCTGGGGGTCGACCCGGTCGAGCTGCGGCGGCGCAACCTGATCCAGGGCGCGGCCCTGCCGCGGCGGACCGCGCTGGGCCTGACGCTGGACAGCGGCGATTTCGCCGCCGTGCTGGACCGGGCGCTGGCGCTGGCCGGCCCCCCGGCCCCGCGGCGGGCGGCGGCGGCGCGCGGGCGGCTGTTCGGCCGCGGCGTGATCCTGTGTGTCGAGGCCGCGGGCGGCCCCGTGCGGGCACCGAAACCCGACTACGCGGACCTGACGCTGGCCCTCGATGGTGGGGTGCGGCTGGCGCCGGGCGTGATGTCGGTGGGCCAGGGGCATGAAACCGTGCTGACGCGGCTGGCGGCCGACGGGCTGCACCTGGACCCGGCCCGCATCACCTATGTCCAGGGCGATTCGGATGTGCTGGACAGCGGGCGCGGCAATGGCGGGTCCTCGGGCCTTGCCGTCTGCGGCCCGGCGGTTCTGGCGGCCTGTGATGCGGCGCTGGGGCAGGCGCGCGATCTGGCCGCGGCGCAGTGGGGCTGCGGCGCCCAGGACATCGCGCTGGACGCGGGCCTGCTGCGGCAGGCCGCCACCAACCGCAGCATGACCCTTGCCGAGGCCGCCGCCCTGGCCGGCCCCGAGGGCATCCGCGTCCGGGGCGGCTTTGCGCCCGCGGCCGCCACCTTTCCCAACGGCGCCCATGTGGCCGAGGTCGAGACCCCGAGACCGGCGCCGTCACCGTCACCCGCTACACGGCGGTCGAGGATGCGGGCACCATCCTGGCGCCGCAGCTGGTCGAGGGGCAGATGATGGGCGGCATCGCGCAGGGCCTGTCGCAGGTGCTGGGCGAACGCATCGTGCAGGACGGGTCGGGTCAGCTGCTGACCGGATCGCTGATGGACTATGCCCTGCCGCGCGCGGCCGACCTGCCGCGCCCCGTGCTGGACAGCCACCCCGTGCCCACCGCGCTGAACCCGCTGGGCGCCAAGGGCGTGGGCGAGGCCGGCAGCGTGGGGGCCCTGGCCGCGCTGACGTGCGCCGTGGCCGATGCGTTGGCCCGCACGGGGGTGGACGAATTCGACATGCCTGCCACGCCCGACCGCGTCTGGACGGCCCTGCGCGCGGCGGGGGCCGCGCGATGACGGGGCCGCTGCCGGGGCAAGTGCTGGCGCTGGCCTCGGCCGTGTTCTTTGCCGGGGCGACTGTCTGCATGGCGCAGACACATGAAAGCCGCGGCGACCGGGGGGTGACCTTCTCGATCCTGGGCACCATCGGCCTCAGCGCAGCGCTGTGGCTGCTGGTCGAGGGGCCGGATCTGGCCGTGCTGACGGCACCCGGCGCGGGGCGCGGGCTGTTCTGGTTTGCGGTGGCGGGGCTGTACGCGATGGTCTTCGGCCGCAGCCTGGTCTTCGTGTCGACGCGGCGGCTGGGGGTGACGCGCGCCTCGGCCACCAAGCGTCTGAAGTTATCCGTCTTGGTCAAGGGGCGGTCTTGGCCCATGTTCGGTCATCCCTGATGAGGGCGTTGGCGAGGATCACGAGCTTGCGCATGATGGCCGCGATGGCGAGTTTGGCGGGTTTTCCGGCATCGACGAGTTTGCGGTACGTTTCCGCGAGATGAAGATTGTGGCGGATTGCGACGAGTGCCGGCATGTAGAGCGCGTTGCGCACGCCGCGCCTGCCGCCGCCGATCTTCGAGCGTCCCTTCCATTTGCCGGATTCCCGGGTGATCGGGGCGAGTCCCGAAAGACTGGCCGCCTCCTTTGGCTCCATCGTGCCGAGCTCCGGCATCTCGACGATCATGGCGACCGCAGCGACCGCACCGATGCCGGGGATGGAACACAGGATCTCCTGGCGCCGGGCAAGTGCGGGATCCTCGACAATGAGGCGCGCGAGCTCGGTGTCGATCTGCTCGAGCTGGCTGTCGACCTGCCGCAGGCGGGCGCGCAGCCGGGCCAGGACGACCTTGTTCCGTGCCGCCTCCAGACGGTTCCGGCAGGCGGTGCGATCCTTGTTCAGGGCGCGGCGCGCGATGTGCAACTCGCGGATTTCATGCATGGTTTCGCTGCGCACGGGCTT
Organism: Rhodobacterales bacterium; assembly: GCA_014763725.1. Classification (GTDB taxonomy): domain Bacteria; phylum Pseudomonadota; class Alphaproteobacteria; order Rhodobacterales; family Rhodobacteraceae; genus JACXUX01. The sequence goes on along the minus strand of JACXUX010000010.1, from coordinate 4,886 downwards.
GGCGTCCAGTTCCAGAACCGCCCCCATCCGCGCCAGCATGGCGGCATCGACGCGATCGGTCTTGGCGCCCTGGCTGATGGCCTGCGCGAAGCGGCGCGCCCGCGTGGGATTGACCTTGACCAGATCATGACCGGCCGCGCCCGGAACCGCCTCCAGATCGCGATGATAGCGCCCTGTCGCCTCGTAGACGACGCGGACGGGCGCCTTGCCGATCCAGCGCTGGAGGGCCTTGAGCCCTGCCTTGTCGTTGCCGAACCGCTCGTGCCTGCGATCCGAAAGCCGGTGGATGTCGAACGTGTCTTTGGAAATGTCGATCCCGATGGTATCCTGCATCGCCTTTCGTCCCCTATGCTTGTCATGCGGGGCAAGGGCGAGCCTTCCCCATGTATCCGTTCAGGTCATGCGAATGGCAGGGGCGATCCAACTTCTGACCGGTCCGAGAGACCACCGTTCTTCCGATCCGTCCCCCGCCGCTCTCCGGCATGTGTGAGGTGCCGGAGAGCGGCTCCCGTATCGCACAGGAGCCGGTCATTTCTTAAGACAAGCCGTTCTTTTCCGTGGGCCTGGCCGCGCTGGTGCTGGGCGAGACGATCAGCCCGGTCGCGGGGCTGGGCATGGCGGCCATTGCGGCGGCCTTTGCGCTGCTGGTGCGGCAAAGCCTGCGCCATCCGCAACCCCGGCCCGATGGCCATACCCCCGGGGCGCTGGACTATGGCTGGGGGGCTGCGGCGGCGCTGGCCTATGCGGGGGCCTATGTCACGCGCAAGCTGGGTCTGGAAACGCTGCCCGCCCCCGCCCTGGGCACACTGGTCAGCGCGCTGACGGGGCTGGCCGTCTTTGCCGCGCGGGCCGCGGTCGATGCGCGGCAGCGTGACCATCTGCTGGGGCTGTTCCGTTATCTCGACCGCTGGTCGGCGGGCGCAGGCGTGCTGATGTCGCTGGGGCAGGTGTCGCTGTTCGCGGCGCTGCTGTACGAAAGCGTGCAGGTGATCGTGATGATCTCCTCGCTCGACATCTTCTTTGCGGCGTTCTTGGCGGTCGTGGTGCTCAAGACCGAACGCCGGCCCGACCGCACCACCCTGCTGGCGGCCGTGGCCGCGACGCTGGGGGTGGTGCTGGTGGCCCTGGGCTGATCAGACCTTGCGCTTGATCTCGCGCAGCGCCAGCGCGGGAATGTCGGCGCGGGTCAGGCCGCGGGCGGCCAGTTGCCCATCGGTCAGTTCGCTCAGGTCGCGCCAGACGGTATAGGCGCGCCAGCCCGCCCGCAGGCCCAGCACATCATGTTCAGGGGCGCGAGTCGCGGCCGGCTTGGCGGCGAACGGGGCGGTGATACGGGCGGTGGTCATGGCCGATCTCCTTGCTGTTGGTCCCGATAGAGCGCACCGCTGCACCTGCACAAGTGGACCGGATGTCGAACGATGCAGGGCATGGCTGCCATAGCGTGGGCGCATGCCTTGTAACGCATTGATATGATGACAACAAGCGTCGCGCCTTGATCTGGATCAGGAATAGTTCCGTTATGCGCAATTGCGTTCTTTCATGTAGAACATTTTCAAGCCAATGATTTGCGCACGCAGCAAGCTGATTTTCCGTGGCCTTGGGCAGGAAAAGACCCTGCCGGGGGGGGGCCGGCAGGGTCGCGACAGGCGCCTGGGCGCGCGGTCAGTTGGTGCAGGCGATCTTCTTCGGCTCGTTGCCCTCGGCCGCGGGGTCGTATTCGATGTCGCAGGTCATCCCCGCCCGCAGGGCACCGCGCATGGCCTCGGCCCCGTTCACCGTGATCGCGGTGCGCGAGCCCGAGGGTTCCAGCACCACCTCGGTGCCGTTGTCGCTGGTCTTCACCTCGCGCCCGTCGTTTTCCACGGCCCGCAGCACGGTGGTCAGGGTGACGGTCCTGGCCTCTTCGGTCATCGCGGCGCGGATGATGTCCAGCGTCGCGGGCGTCTGGTCCAGCGCCGCCGTCAGAAGGCCGGCCACCGTCGCCCCGTCGGCCGGGTCGACCGGAATGCCCAGGGTCTGCGCCTCGGCCAGCAGTTCGGGGTCGGTCAGCGCGGCCATGTAGGCGGTGCGCAGCTCCTCCAGCACATCGGCGGGCACGCCGGGGGGGGCCGCGGTCAGGCGCCCGATGGTCGAGGTGGCCGCGATCAGGTTCGCGATGCCGCGCCCGTCGTCATCCACCGCCAGATCCACCACCTGCGGGCTGCCCGCACCGCCGATCGAGGCGACGATCTGGCCGTTGCCCGCCTGGACAAAGGGCGCGATCGAGGATTGCGAGGCGACATGGCCCACCACCTCGCCCCGCATCATCGCCAGGTCGCCCTCGTTCCCGTTGAAGCCAGCGACGATCTCGATGTTCAGCCCCAGCGCGCGGGCCAGAAGCTTGGTTTCCTGATAGGACGCCGACCCCACCCCGGCGGCGGCAAACAGCAGTCGGCCCGAGGCGCCGCGCAGCTTGTCGAAACTGTCCAGCCCCGATCCGGTCGAGGTCACCATGACCCGCGGGTCCGAGGCGGCCTTGCCCACCCAGCTCATCTGGGTCAGGTCGAAGCGGATGCCTTCGGTCCCCAGCAGCTGGGCATAGATCAGCCCGGTGTTGAAGGTGCCGATGGTCAGCCCGTCGGCGGGGCTGGCGGCCAGGGTGTTGGTGCCCACCACATGGCCCGCGCCGGGCAGGTTGCGGAACACCATGCGTTCGGCACCCAGGTGCTTTTGCAGGTATTTGCCCACCAGCCGGCCATAGGTGTCGTATCCGCCGCCCGGTTCGGTGGCGATGATGTAGGTGACGGTCTTGCCGTCATAGAGCCCCTCGGCCTGGGCGGCACCCGCCAGGATCGAAAGGGCCGTCACGGCGCTCCAGAAAGTCTTCACGCTTCGGGGTCGATGTCGGCCACCGTGACCTGATGCCCGGCCCGCGCCGCATGGCGGGCCATCGCCCGCCCCATCGCGCCCACCCCGATGAATGCCGCCTTCATCCGCACTCTCCCTTTCAATGAAGTCCCAGGGCGGACAGGATCGCCCGGCCCCAGAGGCCCTGGTGCAGGGCAAAGCCCAGCACCCGCTCGAACATGATGCCGATCCACGGCGCAAAGACGCCGGCGGCCAGCGCCGCGCGCCAGGGGCGCACCCCCGCCCCGGCGCCGCGATGACGAAGCCCGCCAGCAGCACCAGCCCGATGAAGCCCGCAAACCACAGCCAGCCGCGCGCCTCGGCCCGCAGGGTGTGGCGACCCAGCTCGGCCTCGGCATCGGGGGCGCGGCGCGGCGCGCGCAGATCGGTGATCAGCTGGATCGCGCACAGCACCATCGCCGGCAGCCCCACCACCAGCGGCATGAAGCGCGCGCCTTCGGGGAAGGACAGCGACAGCGCCGCCATCGTGCCGAACACGGCCAGCAACAGTGCGCTGAGCGCGGCCGACAGCGTCATGATGCGCCCCCCTCATGGATGCGGACCCCGCCGCGCAGCTGCCGGCGCAGCGCCGCCACCACGATCAGCGCGATCAGCGCGATCAGCACCAGCGACACCGGCCGCAGGAAGAAGGCAGGCCCCCAGATCTGCAGCGCCTGCTGCAGCGAATTCTCGGCCGTGGGCCCCAGGATCAGCCCGATGACAAAGGGCGACCGCGGCCAGCCCGCCCGCAGGAAGCCGTAGCCCAGCGCCCCGAACACGACCAGCAGCACCAGGTTCTGCCAGTTGAAATCGCCCAGGAAACAGCCCAGCCCGATGAAGGTCAGGATGAAGGGCACCAGCAGCCGGCCGTTGACGAAGGTCAGCACGCTGATCCAGCGGCAGATCACCAGCAGGATCGTCACCGCCATCAGGTTGCCGATGACCAGCGCCCAGATCAGGCTCCAGACCACGTCCAGATGCTGGACCGCCATCATCGGCCCGGGCTGGATGCCCAGGATGATGAAGGCCGACAGCAGGATCGCCATCCCCGACGACCCCGGGATGCCGAAGAACAGCGTAGGCAGCAGCGCGCCGCCCTCCTTGGCGTTCGAGGCGCTTTCGGGCGCGATCACGCCCTCGATCGCGCCCTTGCCAAATCGTTCGGGGTGGCGCGAGGTCTGCACCGCATGGCCATAGCACAGCCACGCCGCCGCCGACCCGCCCAGGCCCGGCACGATGCCCACGATGGCGCCGATCACCGCCGTGCGCAGGGTCAGGAACCAGTGGCGCGGCACCTCGGCCATGCCGCGCAGCAGCTGGCCATAGCTGATGCGTTCGCCCACCGGCGCCTGGGCCGCGATGGCGGTGCCGCGGGCCGACAGGCTCAGCATCTCGGGCACGGCGAACATCGCCAGCACGGCGGTGACCAGGCTGATGCAGTCCCAGAGAAAGACGAAATCCCCCGCATAGCGCGGCGTGCCGGTCTGCTGGTCCATCCCCACCGTGGCCAGCATCAGGCCTCAGAAGCCCACGATCAGCCCCTGAACAAAGCGCGGCCCGCCGGCCAGAAACGCGATCAGGCTGATCCCCAGGATCGAGATCAGGAAGAATTCGGCCGGGCCGAACGACAGCACCAGCGGCTTCAGCACCGGGATCAGCGCGGCAAAGACGCAGGCCCCCACGATGCCCCCCGCGCCCGAGGCGGTGATCGACGCCCCCAGCGCCCGCGCCGCCTGCCCCTGCCGGGCCAGCGGATGGCCGTCCAGCACGGTCGCCGCATCGTCGCCGTCGCCCGGAATGCCGAACATGATGGACGAGATCTGCCCGCTGGTGCCGTTCACCACATGCAGCGTCAGCAGGAACACCGCGCCGGCGATCATGTCCATGCCATAGACGAAGGGTGTCAACCGGCACGCAAAATTGACCCCGGATCGGCACCCAATTTTGCCCCCCGTCTCCGCGAGATCAGGGCCTGAGCCGACGGAACGGTCAGGTTGTGG
>JACXUX010000155.1 GCA_014763725.1 Rhodobacterales bacterium | reverse complement strand
GACCGGATCTGGGCGGTCCTGTGGCGGCGGCCGCGGCTGTTGCTGGCGCTGCTGATCGGGCCGCCGCTGGCCTGGCTGGGGGTGGTCTATCTGGGGGCGCTGGCGGCGCTGCTGCTGCAGAGCCTGTATTCCATCGACGAGTTTTCCGGCGTGGTGATCCGCGAGGTCACGCTGAAGACCTATGGCGAGCTGTTCAGGGCGCAGAACCTGGACATCATCCTGCGGACGGTGGGGATGGCCGCGGCGGTGACGCTGGGCTGCGCGGTGATCGGCTTTCCGGTGGCCTATGTGGCGGCGCGCTTTGCCCGCGGGCGGTGGAAGGCCGCGTTCTACCTGGGGGTGATGCTGCCGCTGTGGTCGTCCTATCTGGTCAAAGTCTATGCCTGGAAGCTGATCCTGGCGCGCGAGGGGATCGTGACCTGGGCCGCCGAGGGGATGGGGATGAGTGCCGTGCTGAACGCGGTGCTGGCCATTCCCGGCATCGGGGGGAATTCGCTGTCGACCAGTTTCATCGGCACATTCCTGGTCTTTGTCTATGTCTGGCTGCCCTACATGATCCTGCCGATGCAGGCCGCGCTGGAGCGGGTGCCGGCCTCGATGCTGGAGGCCAGCGCCGATCTGGGCGCGGGGGCGGGGCAGACCTTTTGCCACGTGATCCTGCCGCTGGCGCTGCCCGGGATCGTGGCGGGGTCGATCTTCACCTTTTCGCTGACGCTGGGGGATTACATCATTCCGCAGATCGTGGGCACCTCGGCCCGGTTCATCGGGCAGGCGGTCTATCAGCTGCAGGGGACGGCCGGGAACATCCCGCTGGCGGCGGCCTTTGCCGTGGTGCCCATCGTCATCATGCTGATCTATCTGGCGATCGCGCGGCGGATGGGGGCGTTCGATGCGCTCTGACCGGCCGGGGATCGGGCTGACGCTGGCGGCGGGGGCGGGGCTTGTGTTCCTGCATCTGCCGATCCTGCTGATCTTCCTGTATGCCTTCACGACCGAGGAGCGGACCTACCAGTTCCCGCCGCCGGGGCTGACGCTGAAGTGGTTCGCCGTCGCCTGGGCGCGCGAGGACATCTGGCCGCCGCTGTGGCTGTCGCTGAAGGTGGCGGCGATCGCGACCGCGCTGGCCATGGTGCTGGGCACGCTGGCCGCGGCCGCCATGGCGCGGGCGCGGTTCTTCGGGCGCAACCAGGTGGGCCTGCTGATCCTGCTGCCCATCGCGCTGCCCGGCATCATCACCGGCATGTCGCTGCGGTCGGCCTTTGACGTGCTGGGGGTGCCGTTTTCCACCTGGACCATCGTGCTGGGCCACGCGACCTTCTGCATCGTCATCGTCTACAACAATGCGGTGGCGCGGCTGCGGCGGCTGTCGGGGCCGCTGGTCGAGGCCTCGCTGGATCTGGGCGCGAACGGGTTCCAGACCTTCTGGCATGTGATCCTGCCCAATCTGGGGTCGGCGCTGCTGGCGGGGGGGATGCTGGCCTTTGCGCTGTCCTTCGACGAGGTGATCGTGACCACCTTCACCGCGGGCCAGCAGTCCACGCTGCCGATCTGGATGCTGAACGAACTGGTGCGCCCGCGCCAGCGGCCGGTGACGAATGTGGTGGCCATCGTGGTCTTTGCCGCAACCTTCGTGCCGATCCTGATCGCCTATTACCTGACGCGCGACGGCGATGCGACCGCCGGCGCCGGCAAATGACAAGGGAGGGTCCCATGGACACCGCACAGCCGACCATCGACACCCGGCTTCTGATCGGCGCGGATTTCGTGCCGGGCGAGGAGCCGGGCGAACCCGTGCTGAACCCGCGCACGGGCAACCTGATCCTGGACATGGCCGAGGCGAGCGCGGGCCAGATCGACCGCGCCGTGGCCGCGGCCCGCGCGGCCTTTGACGGCTGGAGCCGGACCACCCCCGCCGAACGCAGCGCCGCCCTGCTGCGGATCGCCGACCGGATCGAGGCCGAGGGCGCGGCCTTTGCCGCGCTCGAGGCGTTGAACTGCGGCAAGCCGATCAATGCCGCCACCAATGACGAAATCCCCGCGATCGTGGACTGCTTCCGCTTTTTCGCCGGCGCCGTGCGCTGTCAGCACGGGGCGGTGGCGGGCGAATATCTGGCAGGCCACACCAGCATGATCCGCCGCGATGCGGTGGGCGTGGTGGCCAGCATCGCGCCCTGGAACTATCCGCTGATGATGATGGCGTGGAAGCTGGCGCCCGCCCTCGGCGGCGGCAACACGGTCGTGTTCAAGCCCAGCGAACAGACGCCGCTGACCGCACTGAAGCTGGCCCGCATCCTGGCCGAGGAACTGCCCCCCGGGGTGGTCAACGTGATCACCGGGCGCGGGCATACCGTGGGCAACACGCTGATCCATCACCCCGGCATCGACATGATCAGCCTGACGGGCGATGTGGCCACGGGCCGCAAGATGCTGGATGCCGCGTCGAAATCGGTCAAGCGGACGCATCTGGAACTGGGCGGCAAGGCGCCCGTCGTCGTCTTTGACGATGCCGACATCGACGAGGTGGTCCAGGGCCTGCGCGCCTTCGGCTATTACAACGCGGGCCAGGACTGCACCGCGGCCTGCCGCATCTATGCCGGGCGCAAGGTCTATGACCGGCTGGTGGCGGACCTGACGGCCGCGGTGTCGACCATCGCGCTGGCGCGCGAGGACGATGCCGAAAACGAGATCGGCCCCCTGATCAGCCTGCGCCAGCGCGACCGCGTGGCCAGTTTCGTCGAACGCGCGCGCGAACTGCCGCATGTGCAGGTGACCACGGGCGGGATGCGGATGGACCAGGGCTTCTACTATCAGCCCACGGTCGTGGCCGGCGCCCGGCAGGAGGATGAGATCGTCCGGCGCGAGGTCTTCGGCCCCGTCGTCTCGATCACGCCGTTTTCCGATGTCGATCAGGCGGTGGCCTGGGCCAATGACAGCGACTATGGCCTGGCCTCCAGCGTCTGGACGCGCGACGTGGGCCGGGCGATGGCGACGGCGGCGCGGCTGCGCTATGGCTGCACCTGGGTGAACACGCATTTCATGCTGGTCAACGAGATGCCGCACGGCGGGCTGAAGCAGTCGGGCTATGGCAAGGACCTGTCGGCCTATGCGCTGGAGGATTACACCTTTGTCCGGCATGTGATGGTCAAGCACGGCTGACGCCTGACCCTGCGGGGGCGTGGTTCGCGCCCCCGGAACGGCGGCCCCGCAGCAGGGCCGCCGTTGCCTTTTTCGCCTGCCCGTGCAGCACCGGGAAAGAGCCGAACATTTTCAACACATTGTGATCCCCTGAAAAGATGCATCCTGGCTGCCCGATTTGATGCAGATCAAGGCCGGGTGCCCGAAATAAATTCATGGAGTAGAATGTATTTTCGGAGGACCAACCCATGACCAAATCCCCGCTGGCGGCCAGCCGCCGCGCCTTTCTGGGCCTTGCGGCCGGCGGCGCGGCGCTGACGCTCGGTTCCGCGCCGGCGCGTGCCGCGCGGGTCAAGACCTCGGCCCGGATCGTGATCCTGGGGGCCGGGGCAGCCGGCACCGCCATGGCCAACCGCCTGGTGGCCAGCCTGGAGGGCGCGCAGATCACCCTGATCGACGCGCGGGCCGAACATCTGTATCAGCCCGGCTTCACGCTGATCGCGGCGGGGCTGAAACCTGCGGCCTATTCCAGGTCGCGCACTGCCGACTGGCTGCCGCGCGAGGCGACCCTGATCGCCGAGGCCGCGGCCGAGATCGACCCCGATGCCCGCCAGGTCACCACCGACCGGGGCCGGAAGGTGCCCTATGATTTCCTGATCGTGGCCACGGGCCTGACGCTGGACTGGGACGCGGTCCAGGGCTTTACCCCCGATCTGATCGGCACCAACGGCATCGGCGCGCATTACGCCGGCCCCGCCGCGGCCGAGGCGACCTATCGCGCCATGGATGCCTTTGCCGAAAAGGGCGGCGTGGCCCTGTTCGGCCGCCCCGCGACCGAGATGAAATGCGCGGGCGCCCCGCTGAAGATCGCCTTCCTGACCGAGGATCACGCCACCCGCAAGGGCACCCGCGGCCGGGTCGAGATACACTACCTGGCCCCGCAGAAGGCGCTGTTCAGCGTGCCGATCGTGGCGGAAAAGGTGCGGATGCTGTTCGACGAACGCGGTATCGCCGCGCATTACGGCCACACGCTGAAGTCGATCGACCCCGGCGCCCGGATCGCCACCTATACAACGCCCGAGGGCGAGGTGCAGATGGGCTACGACTACATCAACGTCATCCCGCCGATGCGCGCGCCGGCCGCGGTGCGCAATTCGCCCCTGCCCTGGGCCGACAAGTGGACCGACCAGGGCTGGGTCGAGGTCGACCAGAAGACGCTGCGCCACATCCGCTATCCCGACATCTTCGCCGTGGGCGACGTGGCCGGCGTGCCCAAGGGCAAGACGGCCGCCTCCGTCAAGTGGCAGGTCCCGGTGGCCCAGGCGCATCTGATCGCCACGCTTCAGGGGCGCGAGGCGACCGAGGTCTATGAAGGCTACACCTCGTGCCCGCTGATCACCAGGGTCGGCCGGGCGATGCTGGTCGAATTCGACTACAACAACAACCTGACCCCCAGCTTCCCCGGCATCATCTCACCGCTGGAAGAGCTGTGGATCAGCTGGCTGATGAAGGAGGTGGCGCTGAAGGCCACCTACAACGCGATGCTGCGCGGCAAGGCATAGGGAGAGGCGGCGATGAAGGAACTGACGCTGGAGACGCTGCTGGCGGTATTCGAGGAAATCTACGGCTTCTGGCTGTTCTGGGGCATGGTGGCGGCGGCGCTGGTCGTGACGGTCCTGTTTGTCTGGGTGCTGATCCGCGACCACAAGCTTGAGGCCAGGACGCTGGTGCAGGCCGAACTCTTCGCCCCCGTGGGCGCGGTGGCGGCGATCGTCTTCGTCTTCTTCATGACCAGCTCGGGCCTGCGCGACATGGGCGGGCCGATCGACGTGATGATGCTGGTGGGCATCGGCGCGGCGGGGGCCGTGGGGCTGACGATCCTGGCCTATGTGGCCCGGGCGCTGGTGCGGCCGCCGCGCGGCTGATCCCGCAGGGCGCGGTCCGTGACTGCCCGCGAAACAGGCGACGCGCGCCCCGGATGCGGGCGCGCGTGGCATTTGCGGCGCAAAAGCCGTGGCGCCGGGCGGGCATTCGTGGAAACGTCGGGGCAGGCGAAGCAGTCCCCGGAAGTCCCATGTCGATCAAGGCCGCGATCCACCACCTGACGCACTACACCTATGACCGGCCGGTCATCCTGGGCCCCCAGGTCATCCGCCTGCGCCCCGCACCCCACAGCCGCACCCGCGTCATCAGCCACAGCCTGAAGGTCAGCCCCGCGAAGCATTTCGTGAACCACCAGCAGGACCCCTACGGCAACTGGCTGGCGCGCTTCGTCTTTCCCGAACCGGTGACCGAGCTGAAGATCGAGGTCGATCTGGTCGCCGACATGACGGTCTACAACCCGTTCGACTTCTTCGTCGAGGATACGGCCGAAGTCTGGCCCTTCGACTATCCGCTGGACATCCTGCCCGATCTGGCCGCCTACCGCACGCCCGACCCCGCGGGCAAGCTGCTGGCGCGGTTCCTGGAACGCATCCCGCGCGACCGGACGCGCACGGTCGATTTCGTCGTGGGCCTGAACGCGGGGCTGGCGCAGGAAATCGCCTATGTCATCCGCTTGGAACCCGGCGTGCAGACGCCCGAGGAAACGCTGGGCCTGGGCCGCGGATCCTGCCGCGACAGTTCCTGGCTGCTGGTCCAGATCCTGCGGCACCTGGGGTTCGCCGCGCGCTTCGTGTCGGGCTATCTGATCCAGCTGAAGCCCGATCTCAAGGCGTTGGACGGCCCCTCGGGGACCGAGGTCGACTTCACCGACCTGCATGCCTGGGCCGAGGTCTATCTGCCCGGGGCGGGCTGGATCGGGCTGGACCCGACCAGCGGCCTGCTGACGGGCGAAAGCCATATCCCGCTGGCCGCCACCCCGCATTACCGCAATGCCGCGCCCATCTCGGGCGGCTATACCGCGGCCGAGGCGCCCAAGGTCGACTTTGCCTTCGACATGCGGGTGACGCGGGTGGCCGAACATCCGCGCATCACGAAACCCTATTCCGAGGAAAGCTGGGCCGAGCTGAACGCCCTGGGGCGCAAGGTCGATGCGGCGCTGGCCGCGGGCGATGTGCGGCTGACCATGGGGGGCGAGCCCACCTTCGTCAGCATCGACGATTTCGAGAGCGCCGAGTGGAACACCGCCGCGATGGGCCCGACGAAACGGGTGCTGGCCGACCGGCTGATCCGTCGCCTGCGCGCCCGCTTTGCGCCCGGCGGGTTCCTGCATTACGGCCAGGGCAAGTGGTATCCGGGCGAAAGCCTGCCGCGCTGGACCTTCAGCCTGTATTGGCGGCGCGACGGCCAGCCGGTCTGGCAGGACCCCGCCCTGATCGCGCCCGAGGGTCGCGACACCGGCGTGGGCCCGCTGCAGGCGCAAGAGCTGATCCGCGAGATCGCCGCCGAACTCGAGGTGGGCGAGGATCACGTCATCCCCGCCTATGAGGACCCCGCGACCTGGCTGGTGCGCGAGGCCAACCTGCCCGAGAACGTGACGCCCGAGAACAGCCGGCTCAAGGACCCCGAGGAACGCCGCCGCCTGGCCACCGTCTTTGCCCGCGGGCTGACCGTGCCCACGGGGTTCGTCCTGCCGATCCAGGCCTGGCAGCGCCGCGCCACGGGGCGGCAGTGGCGGTCGGAAAAATGGCGGCTGCGGCGGGGCCACATGTTCCTGGTGCCGGGCGACAGCCCCGCGGGCTACCGCCTGCCTCTGGAAAGCCTGCCCTGGGTCAGCCCGGCGCAATATCCCTACATCAACCCGATGGACCCCACGGTCGACCGCCCCGACCTGCCCCCGGTGCCCCC
>JACXUX010000154.1 GCA_014763725.1 Rhodobacterales bacterium | reverse complement strand
GGTCGGGGTCCACGGCGGGCGCGGCGGCATCCGCCGGGGCCGCGGCGGGATCCGGGGCGGCGGGATCGGCCGTGGCCGGGTCGGTCAGCAGGGTGAATTCGATGCGGCGGTTGGCCTCGCGCCCCTCTTCGCTGGCATTGTCGGCGATGGGCCGGCCTTCGCCATAGCCCCGCGCGGTGAGCGCCGAGACCGGCACGCGCCGACCCTGCAGCCCGATCAGCACCGCCTCGGCCCGCGCCTGGCTGAGGGCGAGGTTCCCCTCCTCGCTGCCCTGGCTGTCGGTATGGCCGCCAATCTCCATCGCGATCTCGGGGCATTTGCGCAGCTGGTCGGCCAGCGCCTGCATCGTGGCCCCGGCGGTCGCCTCGATTTCGGCCGAACCGGGGGCAAAGACGATCTTGCCCGCCGCCAGGATGCCGTTCAGCGCGGCCACGCATTCGGCCGGGGTGGGCAGCGCGGCGGTGGGGTCCAGCGCCTTGTCATAGGTGACCTGGACGGAAAAGCCCTGGCCCTGGCCCAGCTGGTCCGACAGGATGCGCGCGATTTCGGCCTGGGCGTCGGGCAGGCCAGTCTTCCCGCGCAGCTGCACCGTATCGGGGCGCACCACCAGGCTGCCCTCGGCCAGGCGCGCCATCGCCTCAAGCCCGGCCAGAACCCGCACCGGCCAGCCATCGGGCAGGTCGGGGTCCAGCCGCGTCGCCACATAGACCGCGCCGGACCCGAAGCGCGCGCGGGCAAAGCTGGCCACGGCCTGGCGCTGGGCCTCATCCGTCAGGCGGCCGCGCAGCTCGATCCGCCCCTCGGCCGACAGGGTGGCGGTGAATTCCACGGGCCCCTCGGCCGCAACCTGTTGCGGCCGCGGCTCGAGCGTCGCCTTCAGCGAAAAGACATCGGGCAGGTCGGCCTGCAATTCGCCCACGGCGCGGTCGAACACGGCCTGCGGCACGCTGGCCGCGGCCAGCAGCGTCACGTCGGCGTCGGAAAAGGTCAGGCTGGCCTCGGGCAGGACGGCCAGCGCGCGCAGGCCGGCGGCGACGCCCTCGGCCCAGCGGGGGGTGGGCACGCCCAGGCCGATGGTGCAGGGCGCCTCGCCCGTCAGCCCCGCCGCGCGGGCCGCGGCCAGGATGCGGTCGCGCGCCGCCTCGGTATCGGCGGAACAGGCATCCAGCCGCAGCCCGTCCGCATCGTGCACCGCGCGGAAGGTGAACGGCGTCAGCACCGGGCGGGGGGCCGAGATGTCGAGGACCACCTCCAACCCGGCGGGCCGGGCGCGGGTCAGGTCGGCCTCAAGCCTGCGCTTTTCGCCGGCCGAACCGGCGATGGCCGTCACCGCCACCCGGTCGGCCGCGATCGAGATCTTGGACCGCGGCAGCATCCCCGCCGCCGTCAGGCCGAAGTCCACCGCCGCCGACCAGTCGGCCGGGGCGGGGAAGGCCGCCTCCTCCAGCATGTCGGTGACACGCGCGCCGTCGGCCAGATCGCCCACCCGTTCCGCCAGCGCCGCGCGCCCCATCTCGGCCGGGACGAGGCCGATCAGCGAGATCCCCTCGTCATTGCGCAACAGCTCGACCGAGAATCGGGGCGGCACGATGGCCGCGGCGGGCGTCACGTCGATGCCGTCGCGCAGCCGGTCGCTGTCGACGATGCGGCCCGCGGCATTCAGCGCGCGAAAGCGCTGCGCCTCGGACGGGGCAAGGCCGGTCAGATGCACCTCCAGCCCGTCGGCGCGCACCGCCACCCAGTCCAGCCCGTCCAGCAGCATACGCGCGCGCACCTGTTCGGCGGTGCGCCGTTCGACGCCCCCCGCGATCCAGGTCGCCGCCAGCACCGCCAGACCCGCGGCCAGCGCAAAGGCGGTCAGGGCGATCAGCAGGGGGCTGGCACGCATGCGGAACCTTTCGGCTTGGTCTGGCCCGGTGCCTAGCCCCGACCGGCCCCCGGATCAATCAGACCAGCGCCGCAGCGGCAAGAAACAGCGCAGCCAGCAGCCCCGCATCGCGATTGGCGCGGAACAGCGCCAGGCAGCGGGCGGGGTCGTCGGGGATCAGCCGCGTCATCTGCCAGGCCAGATGCCCGCCAAAGGCCGCGGCGCCGGCCAGGCCCAGGGCCAGGGCCGCGCCCTCCAGCGCCATCCACGCGGCCAGCGCGACCAGCCCCGTGGCCAGGGCCGCGAACAGCCACAGCCAGGCCCGCACCCGCGCCCCGAACAGCCGCGCAGTGGATTTCACGCCGATCAGCGCGTCATCCTCGACATCCTGCAGCGCATAGATCGTGTCGTAGAACAGCGTCCAGACCAGCCCCGCAGCGTAAAGCGCCAGCGCCCCGCCCCCCAGCGTGCCGGCATGGGCCGCATAGGCCAGCAACACGCCCCAGTTGAAGGCCAGCCCCAGAAAGACCTGCGGCCACCAGGTGAAGCGCTTGGCAAAGGGATAGATCGCCACCAGCCCCAGCGAGGCGATGCCCAGCCCGATGGCCAGGGCATTGTAGCTGAACAGGATCGCCGCCGCCGCCAGCGCCTGGACCACCATCCAGACCCGGGCCTGGCGCGGCGTGACCTGGCCCGAGGGCAGCGGGCGGCTGCGGGTGCGCGCCACCGCGGCGTCGAAGTCGCGGTCGGTCAGGTCGTTCCAGGTGCAGCCCGCGCCCCGCATCAGCCAAGCCCCCGCCGCGCAGGACAGCGCCAGCCACAGGTCCCAGCGGCGGAACCCCTCGCCCTGGGCCGCGGCCAGCGCCAGACCCCACAGGCAGGGGATGAACAGCAGCCACGTCCCCACCGGCCGGTCGGCGCGCGACAGCCGCAGATAGGGCCGCGCCCGCGCCGGGGCCCGCCGGTCGACCCAGTTGCCCGCCACCGCATCGGCGACCTGGCCGGCGACCTGACCGGCCGGCGGCTCTGGCGCTTTGGACATCTCGGCCATAGGCTGCCCCCATGCAGGACGGACGGATCAGGCTTCATCTAGACCACCCCCTTTGCCCGGGGCAACGGGTTCCGCTGGACGCCGACCAGGCGCATTACCTGTTTGCGGTGATGCGGCTGGGCGCGGGGGCGGGCCTGCTGGTGTTCAACGCGCAGGATGGCGAACATGCGGCCCAGGTGGCCGAGACCGGCCGCCGCGGCGGCGCGCTGATCTGCGGCGCGCAGACCCGCCCGCCGCTGCCGCCGCCCGACCTGTGGCTGCTGTTCGCCCCGCTGAAGAAGGCGCGCACCGATTTCGTGGTGGAAAAGGCGACCGAGCTGGGCTGTGCCCGCATCCTGCCGGTGCAGACCGACCACACCAATGCCGAGCGCATCCGCCAGGACCGGCTTCAGGCCCACGCGCGCGAGGCGGCCGAACAATGCGGCGCGACCCACATCCCGCAGGTGGCGGATCTGGCCCCGCTCGACCGGGTGCTGGCGGGCTGGCCGGCGGACCGGCGGATCCTCTGGGCCGACGAATCGCGCGCCGGGGCGCCGGCGGTGCTGGGGGCGGCGGGGCGCGGCGCGCCCTGGGCCGTGCTGATCGGCCCCGAGGGCGGCTTTTCCGACCGCGAACGCGCCCGGCTGGCGGCCCACACGGCGGTGGTGCCAGTGTCGCTGGGCCCGCGCATCCTGCGCGCCGAAACCGCGGCGCTGGCAGCGCTGGTGCTGTGGCAGGCACACCTGGGCGACTGGACATGACCCCGCGCGCGGCCACGGATGCGGATACGCCCGCGCTGCTGGCCTTTCTCTGGCCACGGGCGGCGCAGGCGATGTTCCCAATGGCCAATCTGACCGGCCGCGGCCTGTCCATGCAGGTCTGGCTGGCAGGCGGCGGGCGGGATGTCCAGGGCCTGCTGGGCCTGGCCCGCGGCGGGATGCTGCTGCCCTGCTGGCCTGGCCCGACCGCGGCGTGGCGGGCTGGGTGGACCGCGACAGCCATGTCCTGCTGCAGCGCGACGGGCAGACGGTGGCCATGGCGGGGTTCAACGCCGATCTGGGATCGGTGGGCCAGGTGGGCGGGGTCCATGTGCCCCCCGACCTGCGCGGCCAGGGGCTGGGCCGGGCCGTCGTGGGCCTGCTGCTGGACCGGGCGCGGGGCCGCGGCATGACCCGGGCGGTGCTGTTCGCCGCCAGCGCGGCCGCGGCGCGGGTCTATCTGGCGCTGGGCTTCCGGCCGGCGGGCGACATGGCGGTGGTGCTGTTTGCCGCGCCGCAGAGGGTGGCTGCGCCATGCCGCTGATCCGCCCCGCGGCGCGTGCCGCCCTGCTGGCCTGGCGCGAGGTCGCCGCGGCGGCGGGGCTGGCCGCGCTGGGGCTGTGGATCGCGGCGCGGGGCGGCTGGCTGCTGACGCCGCTGGGCCTGGCGGTCGCGGCGCTGGCGGCGGGCTGGGCGGTGACGGCCCTGCGCCGGATGCGCTTTGCCGGGCCCGCGCAGGCCCCCGGCGTGGTCGACCTGGACGAAGGCCAGATCGGCTATCTGTCGCCCGACCTGGGCGGCTATGTCGCGCTGGCCGATCTGGTGGAACTTCGCGCGCTGACCCTGAACGGCCGGCGGATGTGGCGGCTGCGCCAGGCCGATGGCCAGGCGCTGCTGATCCCGATGCAGGCCGCGGGCGCCGAGGCGCTGTTCGACGCCTTTGCCAGCCTGCCGGGGCTGGACGGCGCGGCACTGGTCGCCGCACGCCAGGGCGATCGCGACGGCGTGATCTGGCGCCGCCCGGCCGCCCTGGCGCGACTGCCGCGCCCTTGACTAAGCCCGCGCAAGACGACACCAGTGGCCGCGCAGACGCAGCCAGACCGGAGAACATGCCATGTCCATTCCCCAGTCCGGCGGTGGGCCGATCGAGGATTTCGCGCAACTGGCCGGCTACATGGCCTCGGGCTGCAAGCCGCAGGCCGACTGGCGCATCGGGACCGAGCACGAGAAGTTCGGCTGGCTGACCGACACCCGCGATCCCCTGCCCTATGACGGGCCGCGGTCGATCCGCGCCATCTTCGACGGGCTGATCGCCCGCTTCGGCTGGCAGCCGATGTTCGAGGGCCCCGCGATGATCGGCCTGTCGCGCGCGGGCGCCACGATCAGCCTGGAACCCGGCGGCCAGCTGGAACTGTCGGGCGCGCCGCTGGAAAACCTGCACCAGACCCGGGACGAGCTGGACAATCACCTGGCCGAGGTCGCGGCGGTCGCCGATCCCCTGGGCATCCGCTTCATGGGGCTGGGTGCCGCGCCCGAATGGTCGCATGACCGGATGCCGGTAATGCCCAAGGGCCGCTACCGGCTGATGACCGACTACATGGGCCGCGTTGGCACGCATGGCACCCAGATGATGTATCGCACCTGCACCGTGCAGGTGAACCTGGACTATGCGTCCGAGGCCGACATGGTCCAGAAGCTGCGCGTGGCCCTGGCGCTGCAGCCGGTGGCGACGGCGCTGTTCGCATCCTCGCCCTTCTTTGACGGCCGACCGAACGGCCACCGCAGCTGGCGCAGCCGGATCTGGCGGGGCCTCGACGACAGCCGCACCGGCATGCTGCCCTGGGTGTTCGAGGACGGCATGGGCTTTCAGCGCTATGTCGACTGGGTGCTGGATGTGCCGATGTATTTCGTCTATCGCGACGGGTCCTACATCAAAGCCCTGGGGCAGAGCTTCCGTGACTTCCTGCGGGGCGAACTGCCCGCCCTGCCGGGCGAAAAGCCCACGCTGTCGGACTGGGCCGACCATCTGACCACCGTCTTCCCCGAGGCGCGGGTCAAGAAGTTCATCGAGATGCGCGGCGCCGACGCCGGCGACCGCGGCCACATGCTGGCGCTGCCCGCCTTCTGGGTGGGGCTGACCTATGACCAGTCCGCGCTGGATGCCGCCTGGGATCTGGTGCGCGGGCTGGATGCCGAAACGCGCCAGGGGCTGCGGGTCGCGGCCTCGGAACAGGCGCTGGCGGGTCAGGCGGGCGGCGTGCGGCTGGCCGATCTGGCCGCGCGCGCGGTCGACATCGCCGCGGCCGGCCTGGCGGCCCGGGGCCTGGGCGAAGAGATCCATCTGGACCCGCTGCGCGACAGCCTGGCGCGCGGCCAGGTCCAGGCCGACCGCTGGCTGGAGCTTTACCACGGCGCATGGGGCGGGTCGCTGGAACCGCTCTATGCGGCCTCAAGCCTCTAGCGGCGCGGTCAGCAGGCCAGTCAGCGCGCTGCCCGGGTCGGCCAGATCGTCGATCACGTCGAAATGGTGCCGGCCCGGGGCGACATGCCAGGGGCAGGCCCAGGCCTCGGACAACAGCCGCGCCTGCCACAGGAAGGCCGGCCGTTCCTGCCCGCCCACCCAGACCGTGACCGCCACCCCCGGCCGGGGCAGATGCCGCGCCGGGCTTTCAGTGGCGCAATCGGCGGGCGTCAGGTGCAGGTCGGCCTGCAGCGCGGTCTGGCACAGCGGCGCCAATTCGGCCAGGGGCGAGATCGGCACGACCCGCCGCAGCCGCCCCGCCACCGCCGCGGGCAGCGCCAGATCGGCACAGGCCAACCGCGCGGCCAGATGCCCGCCCGCGGAATGGCCCGTCACCACCAGCGGCCCCGCCACCCGCGCGGCCACGGCGGCCAGCGCGGCGGCGGCCTGACCCGTGATCTGCGGGATCGTGGCGGCGGGCGCCAGCGTGTAGCCCGGCATCGCGCAGGCCCAGCCCCGCGCCAGCGCGCCCGCCGCCAGATGCGACCAGTCGCCCCGGTCGAAAGCCCGCCAGTAGCCGCCGTGCAGGAACACCACGCAGCCCCTGGGCGCCCCCTGCGGCAGGAACAGGTCGAACCGCTGCCGGTCGCCCGGCCCATAGGCCAGGTCCGTCACCGCCCGCTCGGCCAGCACCGCGCGGAACGCCGCTGCGGCGGCGGCCCAGCGCGGCGGATAGTCCGCCGCCCCGGGGATGAAGGCCCCGTTCTGATAGGCCCTGTCGACCGCCGGATCGAAGCCGTCCTGCATCCC